>CAYPIZ010000036.1:0-9014 GCA_964410935.1 uncultured Acetobacter sp.
GTGGATTGCCGCGTCGGTCGTGCTACGCACTCTCTCCTCGCAATGACGCTAGCGGAGAGGGAGTGCCTGCGAGCCGCAATGACGCTAGCGGAGGAGGATGCCTTTTACACCAAGGAGAAAGAATGATTGCGTATCAAACACCATAATAAGGATTCATTTTCCTGGATCCTCGGGTCGTTGCAGGGCAACGCCCAAGGATGACGGGAGAGAAAAAAGGGCAACGCCCAAGGATGACGGGAGAGAGGGAGAGTCAACGCCCAAGGATGACGGGAGAAAGAGTGTGTAGTTTGCGGTGTGAGGAAAGTAACGTAAAGGCTAAGGATTCATTGTTTGTCCTGGATTGCTTCCTCGCTACGCTCCTCGCAATGACGCTGGTGGGAAAAATAAAACCACATAAACCGAAAAAAGATGTTGAAAAGTATTTTTGCCGGGGGTATAATCCGCAACGACTTTTAAAAATAACATTTTGTAATTACAAAATTATTCTGCATTTCTGAAAAGAGTTGTTTAAGCCTTTGAAAGCACTATGCTTTTTGAGGGGTGAGCTGACTCTGAAAACATGTTTAATTTTAAGTTTTTTAATAACCTTCTGCGGTCGGGATTGAAAAAGCGTGGCGAATCGGACACCCGTAAAACCTGCTCCTTCATAAGTATTGTCGCAGAATCTAACCAGAAGGATTGAATAAGATGAAAGAATCTTATACGAGCAAAAAGCGTGTAAGAAAAAATTTCGGGCGCATTGAAGCAGTTGCCGATATGCCTAACCTGATTGAGGTGCAAACCGGTTCATACAATAGTTTTATCAACAATGTTGATGCTTACGGGAACCATTGTGAATTTGGTTTGGAAGAAGTGTTTAAATCTATTTTCCCAATTCGTGACTTTGCCGGCAACGGTGTGTTGGAGTTTGTTAAATACGAACTCGCACAGCCGAAGTATGACGTTGACGAATGCATTAAACGTGATTTGACTTATGCCGCTCCGGTAAAAGTTACCTTGCGTTTGGTGGTGTTTGATATTGACGAAGACACCGGTGCAAAATCCATTCACGATATGAAAGAGCAAGAAGTATTTATGGGCGATATCCCGTTGATGACCGAAACCGGTACGTTTATCGTAAACGGTACGGAGCGCGTTGTCGTTTCCCAGATGCACAGATCTCCGGGTGTGTTCTTTGACCATGACAAAGGCAAGACCTTGGCAAACGGTAAGTTCTTATTTGCCGCACGCATTATCCCGTATCGCGGGTCTTGGTTTGACTTTGAATTTGATGCCAAAGATTTGGTTTATGCCCGTATTGACCGCCGTCGTAAATTGCCGGTAACAACGATTTTCTATTCTTTGTACTCCAAAGAAACAGAAGAAAAATTAGCTGCTGCAAAGAAAGAAGGTCGCCGTTTGGATCCGTCCGAAATCACCGGTATGAGCAAAGAAGAAATCTTGGGTTACTTCTATGAAACGGTTAAAATCGAGAAGGCTAAAAAAGGCTATAAGATGGAATTTGACGCCACAAAGATGAAAGGCGTTAAGTTTGATTTTGATTTGGTTGATGCCGATACCAACAAAGTTGTTTGGGAAAAAGATAAAAAATTATCCCCGAGAAGCGCTGCAAAATTAGTTGAAAACGGTTTGAAGAGCTTTTTGGTTTCCGATGCATACCTTTACGGCAAGTTCTTGGCGAAGGATTTGACAATTGCCAAGACCGGTGAAGTGATTGCCGAGGCCGGTGCAGAGTTGAACGAAGACGTTTTGAACGCCATTCACGAAGCCAAAATCAAAGAATTTGAAATTTTGAATATCGATAACGTTAACGTTGGGCCGTATATCCGCAACACTTTGGAAGCCGATAAAAACCACAATCGTGAAGAAGCTTTGGCTGATGTGTACAAAGTTATGCGTCCGGGCGAACCGGTTACCTTGGAAGCCTCTGAAGAAGTGTTCAGATGCCTGTTCTTTGATGAAGACAGATATGACCTTTCTTCCGTTGGTCGTGTGAAGATGAACTCCGCTTTGGATATCTCTTTTGCCGATGCACCGGATACGTTGCGTACCCTGCGTAAAGAAGATATTCTCCGCGTGGTAAAACACATGGTAGAATTGCGTGACGGTAAGGGCGAAGTTGATGATATTGACCACTTGGGGAACCGTCGTGTTCGTTCCGTTGGTGAGTTGATGGAAAATCAATACCGCATGGGCTTGCTCAGAATGCAGAGAGCTATCAGAGAAAAAATGAGTGCCGAAGTTTTGAACAACGTTAAGCCGCAAGATTTGATCAATGCAAAGCCGATTGCTGCCGTTATTCGTGAATTCTTCGGGTCTTCTCAGTTGTCCCAATTTATGGATCAGAACAACCCGTTGTCCGAAATTACGCACAAACGTCGTTTATCTGCCTTGGGCCCCGGTGGTTTGAGCCGTGATCGTGCCGGCTTTGAAGTCCGCGACGTGCACCCAACCCACTATGGTCGTATCTGCCCGATTGAAACCCCTGAAGGTCAAAACATCGGTTTGATTAACGCTTTGGCAACATACGCCCGTATCAATAAATACGGCTTCATTGAATGCCCGTATCGTAAAGTGGTTGACGGTGTGGTTACCAGTGATGTGGTTTACCTCTCCGCTGATGAAGAGTCCAGATACATCATGGCAGAAGCCAATGCAAAAGTTAAAGAAGACGGTCACTTTGAAAATGATTTGATTACCTGCCGTAAGAACGGTGATGTTATTTTCGCAAAACCGGAAGAAATCAACTTTATTGACGTATCGCCGAAACAGTTGGTATCCGTTGCTGCCGCTTTGATTCCGTTCTTGGAGAACGATGACGCGAACCGTGCGTTGATGGGATCAAACATGCAGAAGCAAGGTGTACCGTTGTTGAGATCCGAAGCGCCGTTGGTTGGTACCGGTATGGAAGCTGCCGTAGCAAAAGATTCCGGTGCAACCGTTGTGGCTAAATATGACGGTGAAGTTGTTGCCGTAGATGCTAACCGTATCGTTGTTCGTGCTGCCGATAACAACACCAATGATATGGGTGTAGAAATCTATCGTTTGGCAAAATTCCGTCGTTCTAACCAAAACACCTGCTACAACCAAGTTCCGTTGGTTAAGGTTGGTGATAAAGTTCATGCCGGTGATATCATTGCCGACGGGCCTTGTACCAATATGGGTGAGTTGGCTTTGGGTAAAAACGTTTTGGTGGCCTTTATGCCTTGGAACGGTTTGAACTACGAAGATGCTATTTTGCTTTCCGAACGTATTTCCAGAGATGACGTGCTGACTTCTTTACACATTGAAGAATTTGAAGTTATGGCCCGTGATACCAAGCTCGGACAAGAAGAAATCACCCGTGATATTCCGAACGTTGGTGAAGATGCGCTGCGTAACCTTGATGAATCCGGTATCATTTACATTGGTGCGGAAGTTAAGGCCGGCGACATCCTGGTTGGTAAAGTTACCCCGAAAGGCGAGAGCGTTGTTACCCCTGAAGAAAAGCTGTTGAGAGCTATCTTCGGTGAAAAGGCAAGTGACGTTCGTGATACTTCTTTACGCGCCCAGCCGGGTATTGAAGGTGTGGTTGTTGACGTCCAAGTCTTCAATCGTCGCGGGGTGGAAAAGGACGAACGTTCTTTGGCTATTGAACAGGCTGAAATCTCTAAATTGGCAAAAGACCGTGATGATGAATTGAACATTGTTCGCAAGAGCTACAATGAGCGCTTGAAAGCTATGCTTTTAGGGCAGACCGTTGTTGATGCACCGAAAGGTATTGCCAAGAAGTTGGTTTTGACGGAAGAAATTTTGAAAAACATTCCGGAATATCAGCTGAGCAAGATCGTGATCAAAGATGAAGATTTGATGGAAAAGGTTGAAGCCTTTACCGCTGCCTTCAACGATCGTTTGGAAAAAGTTCAACAGCACTTTGAACAGAAGGTAGAAGACGTTCAACGCGGTGATGATTTGCTGCCGGGCGTTTTGAAACAAGTTAAAGTTTTTGTTGCAACAAAACGTAAGATGCAAACCGGTGATAAGATGGCCGGTCGTCACGGTAACAAAGGTACGGTTTCCCGCGTATTGCCGTTGGAAGATATGCCTTATACCGAAGACGGTACACCGGTTGATATCGTGTTGAACCCGTTAGGTGTGCCTTCCCGTATGAACGTTGGACAAATTTTGGAAACGCACTTAGGTTGGGCTGCTAAGGAACTCGGTAAACAGTTGAACGAACTCTGCGAGCAGTACAAACGCGGTGAGAAGACAATTGATGAACTCAATGACAGATTGAAAGAAATTTACGGTGAAAAACAGTATAACAAAGAAATCGCCGTATTGACCGAACCTGAAAAATTGGAAATGGTCGGCAATCTGAAAAACGGTATCCCGATGGCAACGCCGGTATTTGACGGTGCAAACGGGGAAGACATCAACAGAATGCTCACGATGGCAGGCTTGCCGACATCCGGTCAGATTGATTTGTATGACGGCCGTACCGGTGAGAAGTTTGACCGTAAAGTTACCGTTGGTATTATCTACATGATCAAGTTGCACCACATCGTTGATGAAAAGATGCACGCTCGTTCCGTTGGTCCGTACAGCTTAGTTACGCAACAGCCGTTGGGTGGTAAAGCACAGTTCGGTGGTCAACGTTTCGGTGAAATGGAAGTGTGGGCTTTACAGGCTTACGGTGCAGCATATACCTTGCAGGAAATGTTGACGGTTAAGTCCGATGATGTGAACGGTAGAACCAGAGTTTATGAATCCATTGTTCGTGGTGAAGACAGCTTTGATTCCGGCGTTCCGGAGAGCTTCAACGTTTTGGTTAAAGAAATCAAGTCTTTGTGCCTGAATGTTGAAATGTTAAATGATGAAGAAGCCTAACGATAAAGGAGTTTTAAAAATATGAACGATATTATGAATTTTTTTGGTCAGCAGGCTGTATCCGAGTCTTTTGATGAAATCAAGATTTCCATTGCCTCTCCTGAGCAAATCCGTTCTTGGTCTTACGGTGAAGTTAAAAAGCCGGAAACCATTAACTATCGTACTTTCAAGCCGGAACGTGACGGTCTGTTTTGTGCCCGTATTTTCGGTCCGGTGAAGGATTATGAATGCTTGTGCGGTAAGTATAAGAGAATGAAATATCGCGGTATCGTGTGCGAAAAGTGCGGTGTGGAAGTTACCCTTTCCAAAGTTCGTCGTGAACGTATGGGCCACATTGAGCTGGCAGCACCGGTTGCCCACATTTGGTTCTTGAAATCTCTGCCGAGCCGTATCTCTATGATTACCGACATCCCGATGAAGCAGTTGGAGCGCGTTTTGTACTTTGAAAGCTACATCGTGATTGAACCGGGCTTGACTGATTTGAAACAATATCAGTTGCTCACCGAAGATGAATATCAGGATAAGCTTGATGAATTCGGCGAGGACAGCTTTAAGGCCGGTATCGGTGCGGAAGCCATTAAAGAGATTTTGGCCAGCATTGATTTGCAGGAAACCAAAACGCAGTTGCGTGAAGAATTGGCCAATTCCAACTCTGAAGCAAAGCGTAAAAAAGTTGTTAAACGTTTGAAAATTATTGAGTCTTTCATTGATTCCAACACCAAACCGGAATGGATGATTTTGGACGTATTGCCGGTTATTCCGCCGGAGTTAAGACCGTTGGTTCCGTTGGACGGTGGCCGTTTTGCTACCTCTGATTTGAACGATCTGTATCGCCGTGTGATTAACCGTAACAACCGTTTGAAGAGATTGATTGAACTGCGTGCGCCGGATATCATTATCCGTAACGAAAAACGTATGTTGCAGGAATCCGTTGACGCGTTGTTTGATAACGGCCGTCGTTCCAGAGCGATCACCGGTACCAATAAGCGTCCGTTGAAATCTTTGTCTGACATGTTGAAAGGTAAACAAGGTCGTTTCCGTCAAAACCTGTTAGGTAAACGTGTTGACTATTCCGGCCGTTCCGTTATTACCGTTGGTCCGCAACTCAAATTGCACCAATGCGGTTTGCCGAAGAAAATGGCTTTGGAATTGTTTAAGCCTTTCGTTTATGCAAAATTGGAACTGTACGGTTTGGCAACCACCATTAAGGCAGCAAAACGTATGGTTGAAAAAGAGCGTGTTGAAGTATGGGATATCTTGGAAGAAGTTATCCGCGAACACCCGGTATTGTTAAACCGTGCGCCGACGTTGCACCGCTTGGGTATTCAAGCTTTTGAACCGGTTTTGGTTGAAGGTAAAGCTATCCACTTGCACCCGTTGGTATGTACCGCATTTAACGCCGACTTCGATGGTGACCAAATGGCCGTACACGTACCGCTGTCTATTGAAGCTCAGTTGGAAGCCCGCGTTTTGATGATGTCTACCAACAACATCTTGGCCCCTGCTTCCGGTAAGCCGATTATCGTACCGTCTCAAGATATGGTTTTGGGTATTTACTACCTCTCTTATATGGCAGACGGTGTTCTGGGCGAGGGCAGCATTTTCTCTGACATCAACGAAGTTATGTTAGCTTTGAATGCCAAGACGGTTGACCTGCACGCAAAGATTAAATGCCGTATGCATTATGTAAACGATAACGGGGAACGCGTTTACGGTTTGTTGGAAACCACCCCTGGACGTATCATCATTTCCGACATCTTGCCGGATAACGAAAAGATCTCCATTTCTTTGGTAAACAGATTGCTGCGTAAAAAAGAAATCGGCGAAATCATTGATACGGTATATCGTTTCTGCGGGCAAAAAGAAACCTGCATCATGGTTGATAAAATCATGACTTTGGGTTTTGAAAACGCTTGTAAAGCCGGTATCTCCTTCGGTAAGGACGACATGGTTGTGCCTGAAGCCAAGAAGACTTTGATTGCCGAGACTTCTAAACAAGTTAAAGAAATTGAACAGCAATACCAAAACGGTTTGATCACTAAGGGTGAAAAATACAATAAGGTGATCGATATCTGGGCTGCTTGTAACTACAAGATCGCCGATGAAATGATGAAGACCATTTCTAAAGTGGATCACGGGTATATGAACTCCATCTTCATGATGGCTGATTCCGGTGCGCGTGGTTCTAAGGAACAAATGAGACAATTAGGCGGTATGCGTGGTTTGATGGCAAAACCGAACGGTGCAATTATTGAACAACCGATTATCTCAAACTTTAAAGAAGGTTTGACGGTGTCCGAGTTCTTCAGTTCCACCCACGGTGCGCGTAAAGGTTTGTCCGATACCGCTTTGAAGACCGCTAACTCCGGTTACCTGACCCGTCGTTTGGTTGACGTTGCACAAGATGTTGTTGTGACCGAGACAAACTGCGGTACGGAACGTGGTATCATTGTTCGTCCGGTGGTTGACGGCGGTAACGTGATTGCTTCTATCGGTGAACGTATTTTGGGTAGAACCGCACAGGAAGATATCGTTAATCCGGAAACGGGTGAAGTTATTGTTCAGAAGGGCCACCTCATCAACGAAAATGATGTTGACAGAGTTGAAAAGGCCGGTGTTGAACAGGTTAAGATCCGCTCCGTATTGACTTGTGAATCCGAACACGGTGTTTGCGCCGCATGTTATGGTCGTGACCTGGCTCGCGGTACGCCGGTTAACGTTGGTGAAGCTGTCGGTGTTATCGCAGCACAATCCATCGGTGAACCTGGTACACAGTTGACGATGAGAACCTTCCACATCGGTGGTGCGGCTTCCGCGTCTGCAGCACAATCCAGCATTGAAGTTCCGTTCTCCGGTATTTTGAAGTTGGAAAATGCGCACACGGTTGAAAATGTTGCCGGTCATTTGGTTGTGCTTTCCCGTAACTGCGAAATTTTGATTACGGACGGTCAGGGACGTGAAAAATCCCGTCACCGCATTCCTTACGGTACGGAGATTTTGGTTAAAGAAGGCACTGAAGTTGAAAAAGGACAGAAAGTGGCCGAGTGGGATCCGTTTACCGTACCGGTTATCTCCGAAAAAGGCGGTAAAGTTGAATTGGTTGACCTCATCAACGGTATCTCCATGAAGGAATCTCAAGATGAAACGACCGGTGTTGTTTCCAAGATCGTTACAGACTGGAGAGGTGGCCCGAATTCTCAGGCTAACTTGCGTCCGTCTATCGTTTTGAAGGATAAGAAGGGCAAACCGGTTACCTTTGATAACGGTAGGGAAGTTCGTTACTACCTTTCTGCCGATGCCGTTTTGGCCGTTGATAACGGGACGGAAATCAACCCTGGTGACATTATCGCCAGATTGCCGAAGGAAAGCTTGAAGTCTAAAGATATTACCGGTGGTTTGCCGCGTGTGGCTGAGCTCTTTGAAGCCCGCAAACCGAAGGATCCGGCAATTATCTCTGACGTTGACGGTATTGTTGAATTCGGTAAGGATTACAAGTCCAAACAGCGTATCGTGGTTAAAGATGCCAACGAAAAAGAATGGGAATACCTCGTTCCGAAAGGGCGTCGTCTGGTTGTTCAAGACGGTGATAACGTTAAGAAAGGCGATATGTTGGTTGAAGGGACACCGGCTCCGCACGATATTTTGCGTGTTCTCGGTGTTGAGAAATTGGCCGAATACCTGGTTAAAGAAGTTCAAGACGTTTACCGTATGCAAGGTGTGAAGATTAACGATAAGCACATTGAAGTTATCGTTTCTCAGATGTTGCGTAAGGTAGAAGTGACCAACCCGGGTGATACAACCTTGTTGATTGGTGAACAGCTGGATGCTGATGAGTTTGAAGCTGAAAATCAGAAGACCATCAACGAAGGCGGAACACCTGCCGAGGCTACACCGGTTCTGCTTGGTATCACCAAGGCAAGCTTGCAGACGAAGTCCTTTATCTCTGCCGCATCCTTCCAAGAGACCACGCGTGTTCTTACGGAAGCTGCCGTTCAGGGTAAGGTTGATAAGTTGCACGGCTTGAAGGAAAACGTTATCGTTGGTCGTCTGGTTCCTGCCGGTACGGGTAGTGTTTTACGCTCCCTCAAGAAGGTGGCTGCGCAGAATGATCATGCGATTGAGCAGATGAAGCAGGAAGAGGCTGC
>CAYPIZ010000037.1:0-1503 GCA_964410935.1 uncultured Acetobacter sp.
ACAGCTTACGCTAAGTGGAATACGAGAACTCTTCCGGTTTGCGAAAAATTATCTAAAACAGTTCTGAGTATTCCTATGCACCCATATCTAGAAGAAGATGCCCAGAATTATATCATCGGTAAGATGAATGAATTTGCAGCAAAAAAGGTTAAGAGTGCAGCCTAAGTATAGTTTTACTAACCCCATGAAGCAGATGTTATAAGGCATCTGCTTTTTTATTTGCTTTTTATTGATTTTTTACTAAATCTTTCCTATATTATCGGTAACGGAAATTTATATAAGGAGTGTACTATGCTTGAAAACAGGGAATTTGCAACTTATAGCCAGACACAACAGATTGATGAAGGCTTAAGAAATTTTATGTTAAAAATTTATAATTATATGGCTGGTGGATTATGTGTTTCAGCTTTAGTTGCTTTTTTAATTGCAACAAATAATTCTCTGTTAAGCCTCTTTTTTACTCCTACGGGTTATTCCGCTTTAGGATGGATTGCTTTGATTTCCCCGCTCATTTTGGTTTTTGCATTCAGTTGGGTTGTTAATAGAGGCTCTTTAGCTCAAGTTCAGACCGTTTTTTGGTCTTATTCCGCTTTGATGGGGATTTCCTTAGCTCCAATATTCCTTGCTTATACCGGAGCAAGTATTGCCCGTGTTTTCCTGATTACAGGAGCAACTTTTGGTGCACTCAGTCTTTATGGGTATACAACTAAAAAAAGTCTGTCCGGTTGGGGAAGTTTTTTAATGATTGGTGTCTTCGGATTGATTATTGCATCAATCGTCAACATTTTTCTTAAAAGTACAGGGCTAGATTATGCATTGTCTTATCTTACAGTATTCATTTTTGCCGGGTTAGTAGCATATGACACGCAATCTTTGAAGTCTTTATATTATGCCTCAGGTGTCGGTGGTGATATTGCCGACAGAGGAGCTATTGCCGGGGCTCTTTCGCTTTATTTGGACTTCATTAACATGTTCTTATCCTTATTAAGATTGATGGGCGATAGAAGATAATTTATTTTTCTGAGGGACCGGTACGTAATTTACTTACCGGTCTTTTTTTATTCGTAGAGGAGGGAAAATGACTTGTGATATTTTAGATTTATTTCGTAAACGGCACAGCTTTTATGAACTGAATAACATCTTACCCATAGACCACTCAGATTTTGAACAGCTTATCAAGGAAAACCTTGCACTTTATCCCAGTGCCTTTAATGCACAACCGGCACGCATCGTGATTTTATGGGATCATTTACAATTTTGGAACATCACTAAGCAAGCATTGCTTAACGTTGCACAACCGGAAGCCTTTGAAAAAATAGAAAACAAAATCTTAGGTTTCGCCTCCGGAGCAGGCACTCTTCTGTTTTTTATAGATGATAGTACGATAAAGCAACAAAAGAAAAAATTTCCTCTTTATGCTTCCAACATAAAAAATTGGGCTTATCAAAGTTGTGCTATCTTACAATATATGATTTGGACCACTCTGGCAAATAGAAACATTGG
>CAYPIZ010000037.1:1603-9001 GCA_964410935.1 uncultured Acetobacter sp.
TCCCCTTCTTTGATGATATCTTCTGCTTTTGGGTAAATTATTTCATCATGACGGTATATTGCACTAATCTTACATTTTTCAGGTAAATTTAATTCATTAATTTTTTTATCCGTGTTAAGGCTATTTTTATCAATTCTAACTTCCCAAACTTCTCCCATACCTCGCCTTAAACAATAAGCATTATTTATTTTAGCCTTACGTATATCCTGTAACATAGCCGATGTAATTACCAGAGAGCGGTCTACAATAATATTTTCTCCATTATTTTCCAAAAGATTTATAAATGAGCTTGAATTAACCAAAGATATTGTGTATGGCACACCGCTTTTTTTTGCCAATAAAGAGGCTAACAAATTATCTTTATCATGTTCCGTCACGGCAACTGTAATATTTGCGTTTTTAATTTCAGCTTCCTCCAGGATAATATCACTCATCATCTCGCCATTAATAATTTGTGTTTTATTTAGTGCTGCAGCGAGATTTCTAGCAATTTTTCCATCATCTTCAATAATTTTACAGTTATTCGTTGCATCATCTTTTTCAAGTACGCTGGCAATATAATAGGATATTGCATTTCCTCCAAAAATAACAAAATTTTCATTCTGTGGGGCTAGAATTCCAAAATCATGCAATGTATCAAAGACTTTTTCCTTTTCCACTAAAATAAAAATTTCATCATTGAAATGGATTGTTTCATTCGGTTTTGCAAAAAAGCTTTTATCGTTACGAATAATGTGTATAACAGGACTATCATAAAAATTTTTAATTTCACTAATTTCCGTATTAAGAAGGGGGCACATTTCTGAACACTTAAACCCTAAAAGGTACAATTTTTCATCCACCAAAGGGAACGCGGCCGTTGTTCCGGGAATTTCTAACAAATTCAAAATAGATTTTGCAATTTCCACATCGGGTGAAATAACCAAATCAACAGGTAAATTCTTATCACTATAAAGTGTATTCCATAGAGGGTTCAGAAAATATTCAGAATCTACACGGGCGATCTTTTTAGGAATTTGAAATAAAGTATATGCTACTTGACAGGCCACAAGATTGACTTCGTCATCATCTGTTACCGCGATTAAAATATCCGCATCTTTTGCCCCGATTTTTTCCATAATCCCCGGATGAGAAATTGAACCTTGCATTGTCTGCACATCAAACTCCTTGGCCAAGTTCTCAAGTCTTTTTTCATCTGTGTCCACTACAACAATGTCATTATCCGATTGAGATAAATAATCTACAATACTTCTTCCGGCACTTCCGGCACCACCAATTAAAATTTTCATTATTCCTCCCTTGTTTGATCAAAATAACTCTCTATAGCCTGTACGGCTATATCATAATCATAGATTTTAGTATAAGCTTCTCTAAATCTTTTGGCATCACGTAAATTTTTAGAATACCAGCAGACATACTTTCGAGAAATAGCCACCGCCATTTCTTTCCCGTATAAATCCACCATATCACTTAGTTGTTGCAAAAGAGCCTCTTTAATTTCAGAAATAGGAATTTTTATTTGAGGCTTTCCTTCTGTTAAAAAAGCATGTACCTGTCCCAAGATCCATGGGTTTCCTAAGGCAGCTCTTCCAATCATTACGCCATCAGCATTCGTTTTTAAGAGCATATCTTTGGCAGCCTCCGGTGAAACCACATCTCCGTTTCCAATAACCGGAATAGACACTGCTTCTTTTACCTGTTTGATTATATCCCAATCAGCAACTCCCGAGTATCCTTGTGCACGCGTTCTTCCATGTACTGTGACATATGAAGCTCCGGAATTTTCGCACATTTTTGCAAATGCGACAGCATTAACTGAATTATTATCCCATCCTTTACGAAATTTTACAGAAACTTTAAGCGGTGTTGCCTGTACGGTTGTTTCAATAATCCGTGCAGCCAAATCCATATCCTTCATCAGGGCAGATCCGGAATTATTACTTACAATTTTTTTCACAGGGCATCCCATGTTAATATCTAAAGAATAAGCCCCAAGATCAGCAATTAGTTTTGCTGCTTCCGCAAATAATTTTGGATCGTTTCCCACCATTTGCACGATGACAGGATACGGCTCTTGTCTAACATCTGCAATTCTATATGTCTTGGGATTTTTCCGGCTTATTGCATTAATTGCAACCATTTCAGAATATAAATTAGCCACACCTTTAGATGCCACTAATTTTCTGAAAGGATAATCCGTTATACCCGCCATTGGGGCTAAAAAAACATTGCTTGGCAACCCTAGAATTTGTTTCATCTTCTTAATCCGCACTATTCAAAGATTTCACCAGAATAAAATAAATTTTTTCCAGAGAGGCATTTACTGAAAAGTTGATTAGTTCATCTGTATTTTCTTTATGAGGATTCAGCACATCTTTCACCAGCAGGTCCATTAAAAACAAAAAGTTAATAGTTTGATTGTGAAAAGTAATATTATCATCAAATGTTTTACGTAAATCCTTGACGCACTTGTGCGTTAGCATCTTTTTCAACGGTAAAGTGAAGGCTTCTTGTTTACCTGCTATAAATTCTTGCCACAAATCAAACATATCTTGTTTTTCGTAAATTTTTTCGATATTTATTCCAATTGTTTTCAATACTTTGTTGATTGATTGCGACGTTTTTATCAGTAATTCTTGATTTAAGACCGGTTCTGTCGGATTTATTTTTCCCGTGGTTTTATGAACTTGCTCCACATTTTCCATTTGGGCACTAAAATCACTTAGAGTTTCTGCAATATCTGTAGAGATATCCTTAACATCCGCATTCAATTTATCTAATTTTTCTCTCGCCATATCAATACTGTTTAATGTATTTGTGATATAAAAATTCTGCTCTTCCATAAGTTTCAGCCCTTGTTGGCTATTGCTTACCAACATGCCTGAAGATGTGTTCATTTTTTCCGCACTGCGAGAAATTATTTCATTAGCCTCATTGAATTTATCTATAACCTCAACTGCTTTATCTTTGAGTGTATCGGTTTTTAGCGCTAATTTGGTACTAATATCTCCCACCTTATCAACAATTGTTTCGGCAATATTTTGCAAATCAAAATTTTTTGCTTGTGTTTGTGCGGTGAAAGATGCCAATTTTTCTGTTTCTTTATTAATGGCTATAATGACATTCTGCATACTGGTAATTGCATGTTCGCATTTTCTCTCCAACTCGCCTCTTTTTTCATCAAAAATTCCCCCTATCCCCTGAATCGCTTTATTCGTTTCAGAATTAACCATTTGCAACGCACTAACCTGTTGTTTAGTATGTTTTTCCAATTCAGCAGAGACCTGAACCATCTTATCAATTTCACCAACAAGCGATTGATTATATACGGAAAGTTTATTATTCAAAAGATCTGCATTGTAATCCAACACTTGGTTTTGAGCAGTTACCAACCGCCTCTGTTCATCAATTTTACCCTCAACACTGGAGATACTAGCATCTAACTTTTTATACATCATATCATATTCTTCTGCTGCCTTATAAAAAGATTTTTCAACTTTAACCGTATTTTCCCCTGTTTTTTCTAACATATCATTGATATATCCTCGGCTAAGCTCAGCACAAGAAGCAAGTTGTGTTTTGATCTCCATCAGATTAGATTTATTGTCTGCAATATTGTTTTTAATATTGGCAGAGAGTGTGGTAATTTCATCAACAAGAGGAATTATTTTACTTAAAAACTTATCCGCATTTTTAGAAATATCCACGGAGCAATCGCGCACATTATCCGCTGCGTTCATTGTTTTTCCCGTGATATATGTACACTTATCTGCCAGCATTTTAATTCCGTCATTGAGTTCCGTCAGTGTTTTAGCAGAATATGTATCCATTTGTTGTAAAATATTGGCAAAATCGGCTAATCGATCAGCTAAACCGTTCTTTAAGATTTCTGCTTGTTCTTCCACACGATGATTTTCTTGGCGAAGCCGTCCGATTTCAGATTGCAATACTTGAGCTATTGCCTTGGCATTTTGGCTGGCATTTTCGTCAGGATACATCAACCCGTCCACATAAGTTTGAAGTAATTTAGCGCTTTCATCAATACTGCTGCTACGTTCTAGATATGCCAGCGCAAGCCAAATCATGCATAAAGGGACAGTCACCGTAAAAATCAACTCTCCAAAATCAGATGGATTGAGCGCAAATATACTTGTCCAGCCAATAAAATTTTCAATATAGTATCCTATGCCGACAAACCAGATCAAAGTCACCATTGCCAGACAATATGCAAAATTATCTCTTAGCCATAAAAACTTTTTCACTTTTGCAAAAGTTTCTGTATCTCTGTTTTGAAACTGTGTATTTTTTTTATTGGTATTTTTCGGCATAACTTTCTTTATCCCAAAGCATTATCACTGTTTTATGTTTATCATTAACTTTATTTTTTTTCAAATATTTTATTTGCTTGGACAACAAGATTTATGTTCACAAACACAGAAAAGAGTAAAAAAGCAAAAAAATCTATTGATTTTCTAAAAAGTTTGGTTATGCTAGGTCTCGCTAACCGATGAAACGGTTGTGCAGAGTTGCAATATGTCATTGGTAGCCCTTTATATTTATGCCGCTATAGCTCAGTGGTAGAGCACGTCATTGGTAATGACGGGGTCGTAAGTCCGATTCTTACTAGCGGCACCAGTTTTAAGCCTTGTTTTTTTTTTACAAGGCTTTTATTATATCTAGTTTTTTCACAAGGACTTGCTTAGAAAGTCAGGCATTCTATTTATCAGCTGGCTTTGTTATTTTTTACATAGGGTATTAGGAATTGATTTCCTAATTTTGTGTTTTCAAATAAGATTCAAAATTTTGTAGACATCTTGCCCACATTTTTGATCAAAATAGTCTTTAACATCTTTTGTTTCTTTTAAGAGCTCACTTGCTCGCTTATCAGACAAATGATATCTGTTACGAATCATCTCAACACGGTGCTCTATTGTATCTATATAGTCATGTGGGGACATTTTATCTGCTAAGTAAACAAGTCTATCATAATCATCCAAAGGCATCGTCTGAAGCAATTTCTTCGCCCGTACCAATTCTTTCCTTTCATACGCGGCAAAATCATCAAAATTAAAATCAGCCGTACAAAAAGAATGAGACAAGCAGACTTTTGCCACTTCATCAAACCCTTTTTCCATCATCAAATCATATCCGGCTGTTCCATGAAAAGTTCCTTTGACTGTTTTTTCAATATAATCCCCACAATCATGGAAAAGCCCCAAAATATAAGCTTTTGTTGCATCCATACCGGCAGCTTCTGCAATCCGGCTAGCAATAAACGCAACATTCTCCGTATGTTTAGCAGATGTTCCCGGAAGTTCATCTATTGCAGCATCTGTTATAAGCATCTTTTCTTGAAAAAAAGCATATAATTTCTTTGTTTCATCAAGTGTTGGTAACATTTTCCTACTCCTCTTATATTAATCATCCATATTTTCATATTTCTATAGGAGGGTATAACATGATTATGTTAATTTATTATAAATCTGTATTTATAAAAGCGCCTTTATTTCCTTAAAAAATCTGCAAAACTTTTAAATTTGAAAAAGATATGATGTTTTGCATTAGGAATCACTTGCAATTTATCCCTATAAAAATCCTTTTGTTGTTTTAGATTGAATAAAACGTCATTTTCCGCCGCAAAAGCACTATCAAAATTCGGATTAATTTTCGTTTTATTGTCCTGATATAATTTTTGCAGACACTCTAACTCATTTTGACAACTTTCCAGAGTTCGTAGTGACTGCAACTGATTATATTTTTGATATTCTTCTTCTGTTTGCACCATATATTGCCGGCGAAATTCTAAATAATTATCCAGGGTAATAGCCTGAAAGACCTCAACAGTTGCTGATGACAAGCCTTTATTTTCATCAAACAAATAAGGATTTCCACATAAGGCAACACGATACCGCACATTCGGTAGTTTATCATGCATAATAGAGGCAATAAAGACACCTGCAGAATAAGCTACCACATAAATATTATCGTATTTATTGAAATTAAAATTTAATTCTAAATTTTGATAGTCGAACAAAATGAGAACGTCTTTTCGATCTTTTAAATTAGTAAACTGATTTTCATCACATCCCCAGCCGGAAAAAAACACAATTAAATCTGTAGAATGATTATCCTGAAAAAAATATTGCATAGACCTCTCCTATTCTTTTTAATTCTATTTTGGCAACAGTACAGGAAAATTCCTAAAATTTATATAATTTTTCAAGATATGACATTTTTTGACGCACCCACGTTCTATTATCCCTTCATAACAACAGAAGAGGTTTGATATGATTACAGACAAAAAAAAGAGGAATTTTTCAATTCCTCTTTTTCTTATTGGTGGGCGTTGAGGGATTCGAACTCCCGACCCTCTCGGTGTAAACGAGATGCTCTAACCAGCTGAGCTAAACGCCCATCTCATCAACAAGGAGGTTTATATAAGATATTTTTTTATATTGCAAGCAAAAAATTGCAACTTTTTTATTTTTTTTAATTTTCCAGGATAATCAGCCTGTTGACCAAAGCCTGTTACTTTCCGAAAAAACTTGTTCATCAAAAAATTATTGAAAAATATTGCCTTATGCAGTAGACTGTAGACATAAAAAAGGGTGGAATAATGACAGATATTTTTGACAAACTTGATAAATTAGAAGATTTGCCCTCGCTTCGGTCTGATTATGTTCGTCTGGTACATCGTTTAGTTTATGGCAATGGGGTAAACTTTGATTCAATAAAGCAAAATGGCCTCATTTTTAATAGGCAAGCCGCAGGATGCCTTCCTTCTCAACGAGGGGGAAGTTACACTCAAATTGAATCCATGGCCACCTTGTATGATGAGGATTCATTCTGGAATAGTCTAAAGCATGATGATTTTTCTTGTTATAACGATGCCACTTTTGCTAATGTAAAGATGGTGTTTGATATACCTAAAGAGGAGTTTGCTTTTCTTAACGGCTTTCGTTTTTACGGTAAAATTGATGCCAAATATTTGGTAGGTTGCATTCCTAATTATAACAGCGCCAATAAAAATCTCCGTTTACCTCTTGCAGAAGTTGAAAAAGCTCACCTGATTTCTAAAAGTAATCCTCCGCATGATGTGTCACCCAATAACCTTGAAGCAATGGTAACTTCTTTTTTAGATACTCATAAAGGATGCACTAAAGGTATGGTAAAAGCAAGAATGTTGCAGATTCTTGATAAATTAGACAGTGACTTTACGGAACAAAAGATGAAAAATGCAAAAAGCTCCAATATAGTTCTCCCAAACACTCGTTTTTTGCAAAGATAAATTGCCTCTGTTATTTTTATCATCATAACATAAGCACCCTCACCTGTTATCCTCGAGAAAGCTTGATTAAAAGCGCATATATCGGTCGTCTTTCTTAAATAAATCAAAGA
>CAYPIZ010000038.1:0-5109 GCA_964410935.1 uncultured Acetobacter sp.
CGCCTATTTTGGTTGCTCAACGTTATCTGAACATCTTTAGACAAATACATATTTTCAATAAAGCTAAAAGGGATCAATTTGATGATGAACTGTTGGCTCTGCCTGCTAACATTGTTGATTTTTTCAAAAGGATGCCTGGAGGTCGGTTACTTGTAGAACATATGGAAGAGGTTAAAACAGAAAGAGGGATCTCTTTTATTAAGAGCAATAAAGCCGATTTTGCAAATGGAGAATCGGAAGTTGAAAACAAGAAGGAAGCGACTGCTTCGGCATCTCCCAGCGGAAATGTCGTTATTGATGCCTCTTTTGCGACATCTTTAGCTAATGCGATGTCTCAAGCGTTTAGGCAATTGCCACAAAATACGACGACATTTTCCCCTTTAACAAAGAATTTGGAAAATATTTTAACATCTTTTATTGAGGAATTAAAAGCATCCAGAACTTCTATGTTTGAACTTCTGAAAGAAACCCAGTCTATGACAAATGCAGTTCTTTCTTCTCAAGCTGTTCTAATACAATTACTCACTAAAGAAAGCACCAATATTTCACACAATTCTCAACCAAGTAACATCCAAGAACCTATTTCTGCAATCCAAGAAAATACAAATACTCAAGATCTACAGTCTTCATCTACTATGACGAAAGATACAACAGAACGGTTACCAGAAGTTTCTTTTTTACCAAATGACGACACATTCGACGATGATGATACTACAGATAGTTTTATAACAAATACGGATGATGCATCTTATTTATCATCTTCTCCCTCTATATCTGATGACGGACAAATTCCGCAGAGAAAAAAGAAAAAGAAAAAAAAGAAAAAGAATTTACAGAATTCTTTTGATAACGGGGTTAGTGTACAGAATCAGTTATCTTCAAATAAAAACACTTTGTTTTCCAACGATGTTTCCGTAGTGGATAATGATGCAATTAATCAAGATATTTCCAAAGATGATTTTAACGATGTCTCCCAAGATTTATCTTCATTCGACATTGAGGTCCCGTCTAATTCTTCAGATAATTTTACGTCTTCCACAACTTTTTCAGATAAAGATGATGATTTCGTAGATTTAGACCATTTTTCAACGGATGATTTAGACTTTTCTTTACCGGATGAAACGGCAAATAACACAACCAACTCCTCTATTACTGACGCTCCTAATAATTCTTATTCAGAAAGTACGGTTAATGATTTGAATTATCCATCAACATCAATAGATGAAACTCAAACAAATAGTGCATCCAAAGATCAAGATGAGATTGATTTTTCATCTTTAGACAGCTTAATGAGTGATCCTGAGGATTTTCCATCTTCAATGGAAAATTCCAACAGTGATGACTTTGTTTTTTCAAACAATAATGATTCAAATGAAAGTGAGAATTCCCTTTCCTTAGATGATTTAACAGAAAGCTCTGTCTTACCGGAAATTGACAACAAAGATGAACAAGAGAGCATCACCAATTCTTCAACTGCTCCATCAGAAGCTACTAATATACCGGATTTCTCTAGTTTGGATGATTTGTTAGGAAATGACATATCAAAACCTTCATTTTCCGAAAAAGACACCACTTTAGAATCTACACAGACCGAAACAAAACAAGCCACGCCTTCTGTTAGTCGTTATCAGGCCGAGTTGGATAAAATACGCGACGCCCTAACAAGTGACAACGTGGATATTTCATCTCTTGACTCTCCTATCACCTTGGACGATTATAGTGACGATGAAAACATACATGAAGATGATGCTGCAGCACAGTCTTCTGCTGGTTCATCTTCTCCTAGCACAAAATCTGACGACGACTGGGAATGGGAATACGTTGAAGATGATGGAAATTCTCAAGATTCTGATGATTGGGAATGGGAATATGTCGAAGATGACGGCTCTGATACAAACATTGATAATAAACAGCAATAAAGTGTTTACAAAGTTTGTTCTTTATTTTACTCTTGTCTTAAATATGGGAGAAAGTTATGGAAAATAATAATGAAATATCAGTAACGAAAGAGTCTCTTTGGTATATCGATAATTATATTTTAATTAGAGATTATTACGATCGTACCGTTTCCAGAATTGCTGCACGCTGTATCCGTTCAGGAAATATTGCTGTAGAGGATTACCCTTTTTACCCCTATATTTTAGATGTTTTGGAAGAACTTTGCGAGACAGGAGATTACATCCTAGAACATAAAGAACTTCATCCTTATGTTGAAAAGAAGATTAAAGGTGGCATTGAAGCATTGGAGAGTAATTTGAGCCTTTATAAAAAAGAGTTGGAAAATAATTCTTCTGTAGAATTAAATGCAAAAAAAGATGAAAATTTAGAAATAGCCAAAGATGCTTTCAGTGGGTTTACAGACCAGTCTGATATTCCTACAAAGGGCGCTGGACAGAGTATTGATGATGTTGTAGCTAAACTTGTAGCCGAGCAGGAAAAACTAGTAAAGAAAGAAGAAAACGATGTATAGAAAAAAGATAAGTCCATATAGGTGTGTTTTTTTATCCGCTTTACTGTTGATAATAACAGCTTGTAGCCTTTATAGCAATGATGATGAAGTTCTTATTACAAATCAGATATCTGTCGATGACAAGCCTTCTAATTACTCTGTTTTGCCACAATTAGATCCTTATATGTTGCGTACAACATTTAGAGCTAATGATTTGGATCTTGAAACACCTCTTCGTTGTAATGTAAATTGGAAGACACAAGAAATGGTGCAAATTTTACCGCACAACAATGTTTCCTTCCGTATTGACCGCAATGATGTTAATGATCCTTTACCGGATTTTGAAGTACGTCACTTTTCATTTGATAACATTCCGACAGAAAAAGCTTTATTGAAGTTAACACAAGAAGCTGGTATTACATTAGTCGCTAAAGACGCGCCTTACCCAGCCCTTTATGGAAAAGATTTGAACGGTAGTTTTAAAGAAATTTTAGATATGGTATCACGTTCTGCGGATTTGTTTTATAGATACGATGCTAAGATGAACTCTGTTATTTTGAGCAGACGAGCCAGTTTTACATTGTACGCACCGAGTTCTAGGACTCTTTTATTAGGATTCTTGGATATTTTAAGAGGTGCCGGTATTACCGATATGGTGACTAATTGGAGAGATTATACAATTACTTTTGAAACCAATTTAGAAACGATGAATAAAATAAACTCATTGATTTCTGACTTTGAAAATAATCCGACAATGATTATGTATGATGTAAGCGTTTTCAGAGTAATTGCCAAGGAACCCTGTGGAGTTGTATGGAAAGATTTATTAAAAGATTTTCCGTTTGGTAGTATCGCAACTGCACAGACAGGTGTTATTGGAAGAGTTCTAACCGTTACCAATGATATATCGTTTAATCAGTTGAAAAATTTTGTAAGCAAATATGGCTCCATACAGGATATTTCGGAAGGCCGTTTTGTTGTTCCGACTCGTTGGTTCTCTCGGTTTGATATTGGAAGATGTGGAAAAGTAGAAGAAATGGAATATCCATTATCTCTTTTAGCAAAAGCAGAATTAGAAAAGAATAAGCGTATTCTATCTGAGATTACATTGGATACGACTGATGGAGAAATCACCCGTTTCAAAATAAGAAATCAATTGGGAGAGAATTTCTTAATCATCGGGCTACCTAGTGAAATTTTCGGGCCAGCAACCGAAGGAACAGAAACTATTGTTTTTATAGTGCCACGTTTGGTTCGTTTGTTAAAGACAGATGAAAAGATAAAAAATAAGATTTAAAAGTAGGTGAAAATATGCAAGAAGATGATTTGGATAGTATCATTGCTAATTTAGAGCAATCTTTTGCGAACTCTCAAGCTTCTGAAAAATTAGAAACGAATGAAGGAGTAGCGCCTAATAGGCCACGTCTTCGTAAAATTAAGCGTCCTAAAATTCGTCCTATGAATCAAGAAGATGTTTCTGTGCGCCCTTCACCTGTCGTTTCCTCGGATAAAAACGTTGATAACAGTAGCGCTCTTAACGGCTTAACGTCTTCACTTTCCCAACAAGAAACGGAAGAAGCATCAAAGACAAGTCTAATTACTTCGGAAGCTGCAAAAGATTTAACGGATACGACTAAAAAATCTGAAAATCCGTATATTCTGGAAGGGCTTCCTCCTGAATTGGATTACGAAAACGAGTCAAACTTTCAAGACGAAGAAGAGGATTTTATAGATCATTCAAATTATATTAAGAAAAATCTTTCTTACGTTTTAGCCGGTATATGTTTGTTTATTGGATTATTTATCGGGAAGGCTTTTTTTTCCTCTCAGGTCATTGAAAACCGTGGCTTAGAGGGAATTGTAATTAATCCAGAAGTTCCCTCTGGTCGCCCAAGATGTGGTTTAACGGATAAGAATCAGGCATGTATTTTTTATATTATGAATTGGTATAAACAAGAATTAAATGGAAGAGATTTCTATAAGCTTGCAGCTCAATTGACTGGAAGGGAAGAATACATGATTGAAACAGAAAATCTACGTTACGCACAAGTTAAGATTAAACCAGGTCATTTTGCACAGCTTAATATTCCTGCTATACATTAAAGAAAAACGACCAAATGGTCGTTTTTCTTATTTTTTATCAGATTTTTCTTTTATATCCTTGGCTGTATTTTTTCTTGATATAGCTTTTTCTTGGACATTTTTTGTTTTTTCCTTAATTTCTTGCGAAGCCTTTTTTCCAGCTTCCACTAAATGAGGAACTTCTTCTTTTACCTTGTTCATTAACCCTGGCAACCGTTCAGCGTTATAAATAGCGATTAATACGATTATTGCTACAATCCAAATCATTATACGTTTCCTTTCTTAAGCATTTGATGCAGCACTTCTGTTGCATCATAATTATATTTAACATCTAGCTTATTCTTCAGCCCAATTTGATACAGATGTTTTGTATAACTGACATCTATAACCTTGGGTTTATTATGAAGAACTTTTTTTATTTTTGCAAACCTTATTAATGACTTTTCTGTCATAAATTTCTTTTCTTGGCAAAGTGCATAAAGATTAGAAAATTCTCCACCACAATAACATACAGCATCGACTCCTGCAGCAAGACTCTGCAAGGCTTTTTGAACAATATTGCCTGATAGAGCATGCAT
>CAYPIZ010000038.1:5209-8647 GCA_964410935.1 uncultured Acetobacter sp.
CCCGGAATATGTTTTATACACGGACAAATGGCATTGTCTGTATATGTTTGTGCTATTGCAGAAGCATACTTTATAATTTCAGATACATTATCACTAAAACAACGACTCTCTAGAACACTACTTTGAGGATGTGTTTTAATATCAACCACTGGGGCATAGTTAACATTAATTCCTAAATTCCGCATTTGAATAGCAGATAATTCAGCCTGCATTACTGCATACTTAACCGGACATTCCGAAAGCACTTCTGCCGAAGCATATTGTCCTAAACCACATTGGCTCAATCTGGACACCCGCCCACCTTCCTCATCAATAGCAATTAAAATATCATCACGATTAATTGCATTTTTTATATCATTGATAAGTTTTTTAATTTGTTTCTCATTTTTCATATTTCGGATAAAAAGTGATACTCCTAGCGGATTACTCTCCGAAAACAGTCGTTTTTCGTCATCGCTTAAACTTTCTCCCTTACATGAGAGCATTGCTGCCAAAACAGGTCTTTCCATGCATCTTTCCTAATTTTGTTTTATAATAGCGGCAATCTGATTTTGTTTTAGTTTAGCCGTCAAATTTTCAGCTTCCGAACGGGTCTTAAACGCACCAACTTTCAACCGATACAATGTATTACCACTTACCTTAATTTCTTCTATTTCATGAGAGTAGCTTTTCAAAAAACTGTACTTTGAAGAAAGATTCTTCCACAAATTTTCAACTGTAGTTCGACTGGAAGATGCTATAATCTGCGCATACCAAGTTCCTTTTTCAGCCGGAGCTGAGTTCGAAACAATAGTAGGCTCTGCATCCTTAGTTTTTGTTTCCGTTTGAACCTTAGCTGCTTGAACTTTCGATTCCCCACCAGATTGTACACTTTTCTGTACTGTCACCCCTAAATCTTTTATTTTTTGAGGAATTGTAATTTTTTCCTGACTATTCGTTTTAATTACTGAAAGGTTTGTGTCTGCCAATTTCACCGAGGTCTTTTCTTCAACAATTTTAGGTTTTGCAACAGGCGTTGGTGTTGGATTTTCCTCTTCTTCAATATTCTCCACTAATGCATCCATATTTTCCGGAACAGGAATTGTATTTTCTACTACTATTTTCGGAGTTTCAGGCAACGGCTGTACATTTACTTTTTCAATTTTTTTAGGGGAATTATCTACGATGTGATAAATTTCTCTATTTTGATTATCTATTTCCATTCCACCAGGTTCATTGGGCTGAATTTTAACCGGAGAAATTTGTCGTCTAATGACAGGAATATCTTTTTCTTGAGATAAATTATCTGTCGGACTCAAAAATATCCAACCGACAATTCCGCCCACGAAAATGCCCGCAAGCATTCCTATAAAGCCATTTTTAGCATGTTGAATTTCATCTTGTCTACTGATAATACTTTGAATATTTTGATCTGCAACACGTTGATGAAATTCATTTGAATCTTCATCTTGATTAGCATTAAAACCGTTCAACATCAGTCATTCACCCCTTTTTATTGTCTTCTTCTCGTTGATTGTAACCCGAAATATGTTTACAATCATTTAATATATTTTTGCTAAACTTCACTTTGTTGGTTTAAATAGGAACTTTAAATGAAAATAGCAACACTTAATATTAATTCTGTCCGTCCCAGAATTGTTAACTTATGTCAATGGATAGCAAAAGAGCAACCTGATGTTTTATTTTTGCAAGAGATAAAGTGCGAGACAGAAAACTTTTTATATTTTGAATTTGAAAGTTTAGGCTATCATGCTGCTGTTTTAGGGCAAAAAAGTTATAATGGCGTCGCCATTTTAAGCAAACTGCCTATTGAAGTTATTGAAAAAAATCTTCCTAATTTCAAAGAAGACCCAGCTGCACGTTATATAGAAGTTTTGGTAAAAGATAAAAATGCCCCCTTTTATGCCATATCCGTTTATGCCCCCAATGGCTGTTCTCCCGATAAAAAGCAAGAAGCTGAAAAATTGGCTTATAAACTGCAATGGTTTGATAAATTATACGAACACCTCATTGTTTTGCAGTCTAAGGGACTTCCTATTGTTATTGGCGGTGATTTCAATGTTATGATGCAAGAAATTGATGTATTCGATTCCTCTCATTTTAAAGGAAGTCCTTTGTATATTCCTGAAGTAAAAAATAAAATCAGCGCCCTACTCTATCATGGTTTTTATGATGCCTTTCGCACATTATCCCCTAATACAGAAGGTTTTACATTTTGGGATTATACCGCTAACTCTTTAGTAACTAATTCAGGTTTAAGAATAGACTATATCTTTATTACGGCAAAATTGGCAGAGAGACTCCGTAACTGTAATGTAGATAAGAGTTTACGTTTTACAGAAAGACCTTCTGATCATACGGTATTGCTTGCAGAATTTAAGGATTAGCTGATGAAAAAATGGATTGTTTTTTTGTTTTTAAGCTTTTTTTCTTGGGTAAATCACACCCAGGCTTCCGGATTCAAAGAAATTGACAATATTTTTTCTTCGTTGCAAACGGATTATGATGGGAAAGCTGACTTTAAAGAGCTTTCTTTGTTAGCAGGACAGACGCTTTCCCAATTCGATAGTGCACTTAGGCTCTATCATAGCGATTCCAAAGCTTTTTTATATGAAAATAATCATCTTATCGGCTTGTTTGAACTGCCTCAAAATGGGGATTCTTTACAATGGAGTACTTTCCTTGCAGATATTTTGCAGACAGGCTCCACACATTCAAGTAAAATATTATTAAAAGAAAAGGACATTGAGAGAGCCATTTTGCAGAAAATAACCAACCAGCTTGATGAATATAGCAGAACAGAAGGTCTAGATGCTTCTCAGTCTGATATTGTATCTTACACAGAAAGCAATGTACTTTATGTTAGACTTAAGAGCTTCTCCGATAATTCTGCTAAAAAGGTACAAGAAATTATTAGCCATTCTACACCCATCAAAGGTATGGTACTTGATTTACGCGGAAATCATGGCGGAAAAGTAGATGAAGCTATCAAAACAGCCGGTATGTTTTTAGATAATACCCTGATTGCTTATAGCCAAGACAAAGATAAAAATCGGCACTATTATACATCAGCCAAAGGTGATATTTTGAAGGATAAGCCATTGGTTCTCTTGATCAATGAGGAAACAGCATCTTCAGCAGAAATTGTAGTCGCGGCTCTTGCTGAACAAAGCAGAGCGACAATTATCGGTACAAAATCGTATGGAAAAAACAGCATCCAACGTCAGTATGCTTTGGAGGATCAAAACCTGTTTATCACCACCGCGCATTTTTACACACCTTCGGGTAAGTATATTGAAAAAGAAGGAATTTTACCACAAATTTGTACAGGTATAAATAAAAGTTGCCTGATTTCAGATAGACAGCAAGTCAACAAAGATATTACAATGGCTATTGATTTTATAAACCTCCAATATAAGGCTAGAACGATGTAATTTT
>CAYPIZ010000039.1:0-8521 GCA_964410935.1 uncultured Acetobacter sp.
TTTCTGACCAATTATACCATAAAAAAATACAAAAATAAAGACAAAAAATTTTTAATTTGATTTTTTTTTGCGGGCGGTCTATAAATAAGCAGTTTTTTGCATTTTTAAAGGATAAATTTGATGAAAATTAGCGCATTGCCGGTTCGCGGTACTAAAGATTTTTTGCCTAAAGAGGTGGAATTGAGGGATTATGTCCGCTCTAAAATCGAAGAAACCTACAAATCTTTCGGGTTTAATAAAATCAATACCCCGATTATGGAAGATATTGAACGCTTGAATAAAAGTGACGGTGGGGAAAATCTTTCCATGATCTTTAAACTCCTCAAAAGAGGGGAAAAACTGGACCTGAGCAAAGAGCATCTCTGCGAAGATGATCTGGCAGACAGTGGTTTGCGCTATGACTTGACGATGCCGCTTTCCCGCTATTTTGCCAACAATCGGCAGTTCCTCAATATGCCGTTTAAGTCTATCCAGATTGATAAGGTGTTTCGGGCAGAACG
Source organism: uncultured Acetobacter sp. (assembly GCA_964410935.1). Classification (GTDB taxonomy): domain Bacteria; phylum Pseudomonadota; class Alphaproteobacteria; order RF32; family CAG-239; genus CAG-267. Next base: position 501 of record CAYPIZ010000039.1, read on the forward strand.
GCCGCAAAAGGGGCGTTTTAGAGAGTTTTATCAATGCGATATTGATATCATCGGGGATGCCTCCGTCAATGCGGAAATGGAGCTGATTGCCGCAACGACCTCCGCTTTGAAGGCAATCGGTTTTGAAGATTTTACCGTGCGGATTAACGACAGACGCATCTTGACCGATATGATTTTGAGTGCCGGTTTTAAGCCGGAAGACGTGGCTTCGGTGTGCATTATCTTTGATAAATTGGACAAAATCGGCGTGGACGGGGTGCAGGCGGAATTGCTGGAAAAAGAATATGATGCCGCTGTGGTGGCACAATTTATGGAGATTATCTCCGCAGCGTCCGAAAATGCGTTACAGGCGGCAGAAAAATTCTGCAAAAACGCCGATGTGGTGGCAAACCTGAAGAAGGTGCTGGACTTTGCCAATGCTATTTCTGAGGGCAAATTTACCGCTGTGTACGATAAATCTTTGGTGCGCGGTATGGGATATTATACCGGCATGGTGTTTGAGATTGTCAGCCCGAAATTCGGTTCTTCCGTGGCCGGGGGCGGACGCTATGACGAGATGATCGGTAAGTTTTTGGGCGAATCGGTGCCGGCTGTGGGATTTTCTATCGGCTTTGAGCGGATTTGCACCATTTTCCAGGAAGAAGGGATCACCGCACCGACGGCAGAAAAGGTGGTGTTGGCCTATAACGAAGAAGATGATTTTGTGGCCGTGGTACGCAAAGTACAGGAGATTCGGGCAAGCGGTGCGCTGGTGACCATGCTCAAACGTTCCAAAAAGTTTGGGAAGCAGCTGGATGCGTTGATTGCTGCCGGGGCCTCCAAGATGATTAACTTTGCCGACGGCAGTGTTAAAGAATTAGCTTAAAAGTTTGCACTAAAGCATTAAAAAAGCCCTCCTTTCGGGGGGCTTTCGCTTTTGGAGGGGTTCACCCTGCAACGCAAATGTGTGACTGTAGTGAGGGGTCAATTTTGCGTTCCAGAGCTATTTCCAAGACTTCGGAAACGTTTTCAACCAGGACGATCTTCATCTCCTTTTGGATGATTTCCGGCAGATCGGCCAGGTCTTTCTCATTGGCTTTCGGGACGATAACGGTTTTGATACCGCCACGCAACGCCGAAAGCAGCTTTTCTTTCAAACCGCCAATCGGGAGGACTCTGCCTTGCAAAGTGATCTCTCCGGTCATGGCGACGTCACTGCGTACCGGAATACGCGTGAACACGGAAACTAACGTGGTGAACATGGTGATACCGGCAGACGGGCCGTCTTTTGGGGTAGCACCTTCCGGAACGTGAACGTGAACATCAGTCTTTTCAAAGACTTCCGGATCAATGCCTAAAGACAGCGCCCGTGAGCGGACAACGGAATATGCCGTATCAATCGATTCCTTCATCACGTCACCGAGCTTTCCTGTTTGTTTTACCACACCTTTACCCGGCATGTCAACAGCTTCTATAAAAAGAATGTCGCCGCCGGTTTCCGTCCACGCCAGACCGGTGGTGACGCCGATGTGATTTTCTTTTTCTCTTTCCCCGTAGTGGAAAATTTTGACACCGAGATACTTTTCCAGATCCTTGGGTTCTACCGTGATATGCGCGTCTTTGATGTGATTTAAGAGGATATCTTTGGCACATTTACGGGCAATGGTGGCCAGCTGGCGTTCCAGACTACGCACACCGGATTCTGACGTGTAGAAGCGGATGATATCCAGCAAAGCGGCATCCGTGATCATCAGTTCATGCGGTTGGATAGCGTTCTCGGAAAAGACTTTCGGCAGGAGGTGACGCTTGGCAATTTCCAGCTTTTCCTGCTCGGTATAGCCGTCAATGTGGATGATTTCCATACGATCCAAGAGCGGACGCGGCATGTTCAGAGAGTTCGCCGTGGTCACAAACATCACGTTGGAGAGGTCAAAATCCACATCCAGATAGTGATCGTTAAAGGTGGAATTCTGTTCCGGATCCAAGACTTCCAGCAAAGCGGCGCTCGGGTCACCACGCCAATCATTGCCGAGCTTATCAATCTCGTCCAGCAAAAACAGCGGATTGGACACACCGGCTTTCTTGATGCATTGGATAATCTTGCCCGGCATAGCCCCGATATAGGTCCGCCGATGACCGCGAATTTCCGCCTCATCACGCATACCGCCGAGCGCCGTTCTGATGAACTTACGCCCCGTGGCTCGGGCAATGGATTTACCCATGGAGGTTTTGCCGACACCCGGCGCACCGACCAGGCAGAGAATCGGGCTTTTCAGCTTTTGGGAGCGGGCTTGAACCGCCAAAAACTCCACAATGCGCTCTTTTACCTTGGTTAAGCCGAAGTGATCCTCATCCAGAATTTTAATGGCTTTGTCTAAGTCTTTGTTTGTCGGTGTGTTCTTGCCCCACGGCAGATCCAACAACCAGTCCAGATAATTACGGATAATCGTGCCCTCGGCATTCATCACACCGCCCATTTGCAGTTTGTGTAACTCTTGCAGGGCTTTGGTGCGGGCCTCTTTGGAGAGCTTGGAAGCTTCTATCCGCTTGCGGTAAGTGGCGATTTCATCATCTTCGGAATCCGAGCCGTTGAGCTCTTTCTGGATGGCTTTCATTTGCTCGTTTAAGTAATATTCGCGCTGATTCTTCTCCATCTGGTCTTTCACACGGTGGCGGACTTTGGCTTCCGTCCGATCACGGATGCGGTCTTTCATCAGGTAGGTGAGGAGTTTGCTCAGCAGTTGCGAGAAATTCGGCGTTTCAAGAAATTCCTGACGTTCTGCCGTGCTGAGCGGAAGATTGGCCAGCATGGCCGCCACGGAATGAGTCGGGTTACGGGTGGAGTGCAGGGCGAGAAGAGCCTCCTCGGAGAGATTGTGAATGTTGAGCTTTTCGGAAGTGAACTTCTCTTGCACCATACGGGCCATGGCGGTGTCTTCATCCACGCCGGCTGCGTCTTCGTCTTCGTCAATATCGGGGAACAGCTCATCAACCGTAACGGTGACGGTGTTATAATCCCCCTTATTATAAAATTTCTTTACTTTTACACGCTCGGTTGCGGCAACGGCAAGGTTGACCGTCCCGTCCGGCATGACGACATAGCGCTTGATATCCGCCAAAACACCGACGGAATAGAGATCTTTCTCCCCGGGTTCTTCGGTGTCCGGATTCTTTTGGGTGAGCAAGACCAACGGGCTGGAAAATTGGTAGGCAGCCATCGCCGCTTTGAGGGAAGACTGGCGTCCGACAAACAGAGAGGCGGTGTTCAACGGGAAGACAACCAAATCCCGCAGGGCGAGAACAGGGTATTCCGCCCCCTCGTCAATGGGAGATTTTTTAGAGTTTTTCTCGGGTTCGCTTTGCTTTTCGCTATTGCTCATCACATATCCTTCTTAAATGTTGCGTTATTACATATTCTTACGACCTACTGCCTAATATAGTGTTTTTTTCATATTATGCAAGGTGGCGAGGGGGAAAAAATTATTTTGTACACAATTTTCTATCCCCGGGAGGTTAGTATTCAAAGCCGATGCCGATGGTGTTGGTGTCATCATTATCCAACATCGGTTGGCCGTCATCCCCGATCACACGCTGGCGGTTGCCAAACTCAAAATCCGGTTTGAGGGCTTCCGTAATCACAACACGGTCATTCAGGCCGGCCGGTTTACCGGTGTTCGGGTTGATGCGGACAAAACGAATCCCCTGGGGAACACGAAATTCCAGATTAGGTTTGCCGGCAAGGGCTTCTTTCATGAAGTCATAGAAAATCGGCAGAGCGGCGGCAGCACCGGTTTCAATCCGTCCCAAGGTGCGCGGATCATCAAAGCCGACATAGACGCCGACCACCAAATCCGGCGAAAAGCCGATGAACCAGGCGTCTTTATTCTCATTCGTGGTACCGGTTTTGCCGGCAAGATTCTTTTTCAAAGAGGCTAGGCGAGCACCGGTCCCGCGGGTGGCGACCCCTTGCAGAATGGAAACCATTTGATAAGCCGACAACTCATCCAAAACGCGCTCACGCTCATCCGTGATAATCGGTACGGGGGCAGAGGGATCAAAGTGGGCCACCTGACAACCGAGGCATTGGATCACGTTGCTCTTATAAACGTTGTTGCCGTAGCGGTCTTGAATTTGCTCAATCAAATACGGGTTGACACGGTAGCCGCCGTTCACAAAAGCGGCATAGGCGGTGATCATATCAATTAAACGGGTGTCGCCGGCGCCCAAAGACATGGACAGCAACTCGGGGAGGTGATCATTCACGCCCAGGCGTTTGGCCATTTCCGAAACCTTTTTCATGCCGATATCCTGAGCCAGACGGACGGTCATTAAGTTTTTGGATTTTTCTACCCCTTGGCGCAGGGTGGTCAGCCCGGAGAAGCCTTTGGAATAGTTTGACGGTTTCCAGAGCGGTAAGCCCACACCCTGATTAAGCACAAACGGGGCATCCAAAATCAAATCCGTCGGGGAGTAGCCGAGTTCCAGCGCTGCGGCATAGACCACCGGTTTGAAGGTGGAGCCGGTTTGACGATAGGCCTGTGTGGCTCGGTTGAATTGGGATTTATCAAAGGAATATCCGCCGACCATGGCGAGAATCTTCCCGTTGTGCGGACTCATCACAATCATAGCGCCTTCCACATTGGGGACTTGGCGGAGTTCATACGTGCCGTCTTTGTTCTTTTCGGTATAGATCACATCACCGGCGGTCAAAACATCGGTGGCTTTGCGCGGGGCTTCGGTTACCCGTTGATCTTGCAGGGTACGGCGGGCCCAAGCGAGATTCTTTAAGGTGATAAAGCCTTTGTTACCGCTCAGCGTTTCCACCTCGGCCTTATCGGCAGTGACGTTCAAGACCACGGCCTTTTCCCAAGTCGGCTCTGCCCCTTTGGGGAGTTCGGCTTGCTTTAAGGCGGTGTGATAATCCCCGTCCAGCGAGATTTTCAAATCCGTCTTGCGGTAACCGTGGCGGCGGTCATAATTTAACAGCCCTTGGCGGAAAACTTTGGTTGCCAGCGACTGCAACGTCGGATCAACCGTGGTACGCACCATTAAACCGCCTTGGAAAACGGCATCTTCACCCAGGCTCTTGGCCAGCAGACGACGTACCTCATCACTGAAATATTCCCCGTCTTTCAGGTATCCGTAGTGGCGGGCAACCGTGGTGAGCGGGCGGGCCATGGCGGCTTGAGCCTCTTCTTCGCTGATGTATTTATCTTCTGCCATGCGCTCAATCACCCAGTTACGGCGTTTGACGGCGGCATCATAATGTCTTTCCGGATTATAGTTGTTTGGCCCTTTGGGGAGTGCGGCAAGGTATGCGGCCTCTTCAACGGAGAGGTCGTTGAGGGATTTGCCGAAGTAATTTAATGCTGCCGCGGCGACTCCGTATGCCCGATTGCCGAGGTAAATTTCGTTCAAATACAGCTCCAGCACATGCTCTTTGGAGAAGGCTTTGCTGATACGGTATGCCAGGACGGCTTCTTTGATTTTACGGGTGAGAGAACGCTCCGAAGAAAGGAGGAAGTTCTTGGCTACCTGTTGGGTGATGGTGGACGCGCCGACCATACGTTTGCCGGTGGCGTAGTTCTTCACATTGGTGAAAACGGCACGGGTGATGCCCATAAAGTCAATCCCCGGGTGGAGGTAGAAGTGCTTGTCTTCGGCAGCGATAAAGGCATTTTTGACCAGTGCGGGAATCTTGGATTCCGGTACGAAAATACGCTTTTCAACCGCATATTCCATCAAAACCTGTCCGTCACCGGCGTAAAGGCGCGTGGTTACCGGCGGCTCATATTTGGCGAGCTTCTTATAATCCGGTATGTCAAAACCGTAGGCCTTAAACCAGAGGAAAACGGCCACAATCAGGGCGGCGAGCATCAAAAACGCCAGACTTATCAGGTTTAAGAGAATTTTGTACATAAAAAAACGCCTCTGTTTTTGGGGTTAAGACTTAACTTTTGCTCAATATAAACACCTCAATTCCGTTTCGCAACCGATTTTTTCTATTATCCACTTATGACGATTTTCCCCCTCTTGACAAACCGTTACGCAAGAAGTACATTCGCCCCCATGAGTAATGAATTTAAAGTGGTGAGCCCGTATGAGCCGTCCGGTGATCAGCCGGAGGCCATCAAAACGCTTTGCGAGGGGCTGCGTGCCGGAGAAAGAAATCAAGTGCTGCTGGGGGTAACGGGTTCGGGTAAAACCTTTACCATGGCGAAGATTATTGAAGAAATGAAAAAGCCGACGCTCATTATGGCGCCTAATAAGATTTTGGCAGCGCAACTTTATGCCGAAATGAAAGAGTTCTTTCCTTACAACCATGTGGAATATTTTGTTTCTTACTACGATTATTACCAGCCGGAAGCGTATATCCCCAAGACGGATACCTATATCGAAAAAGACTCTGCCATCAATGAACAGATTGACCGTATGCGCCACGGGGCAACGCGAAATGTGTTGGAAGAAAAAGACGTGATTATTGTGGCGTCGGTGTCTTGTATTTACGGTTTGGGAAGTATGGAATCCTATTCCTCAATGGCGTTTTCGCTGCAAAAAGGACAGGAAATTGAGCCGGGGGAGGTGTATCGCCAGCTTGCCGCTTTGCAATATGAACGCAATCAGATGAATTTTGTGCGCTCGACCTTTCGGGTGAAGGGGGATGTGTTGGATATCTTTCCGGCACACTATGAGGACCGGGGGTGGCGTGTTTCTTTCTTTGGTGATGAAATTGAGAAAATCAGCGAGTTTGACGTGCTGACCGGTAAGAAAACCGCCGATCTGGACGCTATCACCGTTTACCCGGCCAATCACTATGTGACCCCACGGCCGGCCCTCTCGCAAGCCATGACGCATATCAAAGAAGATCTGGCGTTGCGCTTGGCGGAGTTTAAAGAGGAAAATAAGCTGGTGGAAGCCCAACGTTTGGAGCAACGCACCCGCTTTGATCTGGAAATGATGGAAACGACCGGCCACTGTAAAGGGATTGAAAATTATTCCCGCTACCTCACCGGACGGGCCCCGGGCGAGCCGCCGCCAACCTTGTTTGAATATTTCCCGAAAGATGCGTTGCTGTTTATTGATGAAAGCCATATCTCCGTGCCGCAAATCGGGGGGATGTTCCGAGGGGATCGCAACCGCAAGACCACGCTGGCGGATTACGGTTTCCGCTTGCCGTCATGTGTGGACAATCGGCCGTTGAAGTTTGAAGAGTGGGATAAATTCCGCGCACCGACGATTTTTGTTTCCGCAACGCCGGGGGATTGGGAGCTTCAGCAAAGCAAAGGCGTGTTTGCCGAGCAGATTATTCGGCCGACCGGGCTGGTGGATCCGGAGTGTGTGGTGAAGCCGGTGGAAACACAGGTGGATGATCTGATGAGTGAATGTCAGGCCGTGATTGAAAAAGGGTATCGCGCGCTGGTGACCACGCTTACCAAAAAAATGGCCGAGGATCTGACCGATTACCTCAAAGAAAACGGGATCAAAGTCCGCTATCTCCACTCGGACATTGATACGCTGGAACGTATTGAAATTATTCGTGATCTGCGGCAGGGCGTGTTTGACGTGCTGGTGGGGATTAACCTGCTGCGTGAGGGGTTGGATATTCCGGAATGCGCGCTGGTGGCGATTCTGGATGCGGATAAAGAGGGATTTCTCCGTTCTGAGCGCTCGCTGATACAGACAATCGGACGGGCGGCGCGTAATGCCGAGGGACGGGTGGTGCTTTATGCCGATAAGATGACCGATTCAATCAAAAATGCGCTGGCGGAAACCGAACGTCGTCGCAAGAAACAGCAGGCTTATAACGCCGAACACCACATCACGCCACAGACCGTGCAGAAGGCGATTTCCAACACGCTGCTGACGATGACCGAAAGTGATGATGGCGGGAAGAAGAAAAAGAAAACCGTCGCCGTGCGGACTGACTTTGCCGATGCCAAGGAGATTGAGCGCGAGATTAAGCGGCTGACCAAGGAGATGAAGGCGTATGCGGAGGATTTGGAGTTTGAAAAGGCGATTGAGTGGAGGGAGAAGGTACGCGA
>CAYPIZ010000040.1:0-2294 GCA_964410935.1 uncultured Acetobacter sp.
TTATAATATATCACAACATCAAATAGATAATGTTGTACTGGCTGGGGTGGCTGGATTCGAACCAACGAATGTCGGCACCAAAAGCCGATGCCTTACCACTTGGCGACACCCCAACAATAACAGTGGTAACACTTGTCTCGCAAGCAAGGGTGAACTTAAGCTAAAAAAAATATAAATGCAAGTCTTTTTTTGCCCAATTTGTGATAAATCTGCATTTCCTCGCAGACAATGCTTTTTCGTTTCAAAAAACAGAAAGAAGTGTTGAGTTTTTACTCTTTTTAACCTATATAAGAGGAAACGGCGGTTTTCGCCTTCCTAACTCATAGAAAGGAAACAATAAACCTATGAAACAAACAAAAAGTATTTTACTTTGGCTGATTGCTTTTATTCTTTTAAGTTTAGCCTTAAACAGCTTCAATCCGGAAGCCCGCACCTCTGCGAACAAGATTGCTTTTTCGGATTTTATGAACGAAGCGGAGAACAATAACATTGCCTCGGTAACCATTATCGGCAACGACATTCAGGGTGTTTTCAAAGAAACGGGAAGTAAATTCCAGACCTATGCTCCGTTTGATCCGAGCATGGTAGAAACATTGCGCAAATATAACGTGAAGATTGATGCGCAGCCGATTGATACGACGGAAAGCACATTCTGGGGCGTGTTGATTTCTTGGTTTCCGATGTTATTACTGATTGGGGTCTGGGTATTTTTCATGCGTCAAGCAAGTTCCGGCAATAACAAAGCCATGAGCTTCGGCAAATCCCGTGCCAGATTGGTAGAAAACAACAAGAAAGTCACCTTTGCGGATGTGGCCGGCGCCGATGAAAGCAAGCAGGAACTGGAAGAAGTGGTTGACTTTTTGAAAGAACCGGCAAAATTCCAACGTCTGGGTGGCAAAATCCCGAGAGGCGTTTTATTGGTTGGCCCTCCGGGAACCGGTAAAACCTTGTTGGCAAAAGCCGTTGCCGGTGAAGCGGATGTGCCGTTCTTCTCCATTTCCGGGTCAGACTTTGTGGAGATGTTTGTCGGCGTGGGGGCTTCCCGTGTGCGTGATATGTTTGCACAGGCCAAAAAGAACGCACCTTGCCTGCTCTTTATTGATGAAATTGATGCCGTGGGGCGTCATCGTGGGGCCGGTCTTGGCGGCGGAAATGATGAACGCGAACAAACATTGAACCAACTTTTGGTAGAGATGGACGGCTTTGAAGACAAAGAAAACGTGATTTTGATTGCCGCGACCAACCGCCCTGATGTGTTAGACCCTGCCCTATTGCGTCCGGGACGTTTTGACCGTCAGGTAACCGTGGTTAATCCGGATGTCAAGGGCCGTGAAGAAATCTTGAAAGTCCACACCAAGAAAGTGCCTCTGGCAAAAGATGTGAAATTGAGCGTTGTCGCCAGAGGGACCCCTGGGTTCTCCGGTGCGGATTTGGCCAACTTAGTCAACGAAGCGGCTTTATTGGCGGCCCGTCAAAACAAGCTCAAAGTCAGCTCGGCAGATTTTGATGCGGCAAAAGATAAAGTGCTGATGGGGAATGAACGCAAGTCCATGGCGATGGATGAAAAGGAAAAGACCCTCACGGCATATCATGAGGCCGGGCATGCTATCTGCTCTTTGAATGTCAAAGATACAGACCCAATTCACAAAGCCACCATTATCCCGCGGGGACGTGCGCTCGGTATGGTTCAGCAGTTACCTGAAAAGGACAAATACTCTTACACCCGTCAGCAGATGCTCTCTCGTTTAGCCATTATGATGGGGGGCCGTGTGGCAGAAGAGATGAAGTTCGGCTATGATGAAGTGACCTCCGGTGCATCTTCGGATATCAATGCCGCCACCAATCTCGCCCGTGCCATGGTAACCGAATGGGGAATGAGTGACTTGCTGGGGCCAATCCGCTATTCGGAAAATTCCAACGAAGTTTTCCTTGGTCGGGCCGTTACTCAAAATCAGAACATGAGTGAAGAAACCGCTCGTCTGGTTGATGCAGAGATCAAGCGTCTGGTAACCGACGGTTACGAAGAGGCCAAAAAGATTTTGACCAAGCACAAAAAAGATTGGGAAACTCTGGCCGCTGCCCTTATGGAATATGAAACCCTAACCGGTGATGAAATCAAAGACGTTCTTGCCGGAAAGACGGTGAATAAAGATAAGGATGCTCCGGTATCGGAAGAAAAGCGAACTAAATCTTCCATTCCGGAATTGTAAAAGTAAAGCCCTCTTCCACGAGGGCTTTTTTTAAGGCAAAAGAAAAAGCAGACTTTTATAAAGCCTGCCTTTTCAATTTCTTTT
>CAYPIZ010000040.1:2394-8347 GCA_964410935.1 uncultured Acetobacter sp.
CGGGTTATGAACAAAAAAGTCTTCAATTTTCCCCTGTTTCCAAAATCAGCAACAGCCTTTTCAACACACTTTGCTCCACAAATTCCCCCTTGCGCACCCAAATTGTCGCCGTTACGTTATCCTTGCTATACCCACGGGAAATCGGCCGATAAGACTTCTCCAACACCGCCACGCTATCGGAAATATCTCGTTTTTCCCCTGTCGGCTCTTGCATTTTTCCGTCATACACACAATCCACCACAATTTGCGGTTTATAGCATTCCTTACCGGTTAAAAACAGATAATACACCTCTGCCCCGCCGGCCACATACAAATCACTTTCCAAATCACCCAAATCTTTTTGCTTGGTAATAACATGATGATGAGCCGCATCTGATGTTTCATATTCTGTCTGCGAAGTTAAAACATACAGCTCACTCCCCTCTATGGTGCGGTTGGGCAAACTTTCATACGTCTTTCGCCCCAAGACAACCGTCTGACCTTCCACCACATCTAAAAACCGCTTAGTATCAGAGGGAATACACCACGGAATTTCCGCCCCGATACCGATAATATTGTCGTTAATATGCCGACACCATATTGCTACAACCGTCATTTCAAAAAAGCCTTAATCGGCGCATACGAGCGCCTGTGTTGCGGGGTAACCCCATATTGTTGCAAACCGGCAATATGGTCTTTTGTGCCATAACCGGCATTTTTCTCAAACCCGTAGTGCGGATATTCTTCTGCCATTTTTTCCATCAGGCGATCCCGATATACCTTAGCCAAAATAGAAGCCGCGGAAATACTGTATGATTTAGCATCTCCCTTAATCACACTTTTAACCGGTACGGCAAAATCCTTCGGTTCCCGATTACCGTCAATCAGTGCCACCGTGGGGTTGATCTTGATTTTTGCCAAAGCGCGCTTCATGGCCAAGAAAGACGCCTGCAAGATATTGAGCCTGTCAATTTCTTCGGCACTGGCCTCCCCGATACCGAGAAGCATTGTCCCCTTTTCAGCCTCTTTCTGCAACAGGTCAAACAGCATTTCTCTTTTCTTTTTAGAGAGTTTTTTAGAATCATTTAAATCACTTAACAACCGCGCATCAACATCTCGGCTCAAAAAGACGGCACATCCGGCCACCACCGGACCGACCCACGGCCCTCTTCCGGCTTCATCCAGCCCGGCCACGGCCCCGTTATACAAATCTTCTAATTCAAAATCAGGCATACGCACCTCCGTTTGGTGCAATACTGCCTGTTTTTTTGCGAAAACGCAAGCTTTTTATTAGTTTTTAAGAACTTTCAGCCCCTCATATTCGGCTTCAATTATGCCACCCACCACCACCGCCACATTAGGGTAGCCGGCCTCTTCAAAACGCTCTGCCACCTCTGAAGCCACACCACCGGAAGTACAAAGAATATTCACCACCTTTTCCCCCGTGGGGTTATATTCTGCCATAAATTTATCCGGCTCCACCTTATCTGCCTTAATCACGATATGGGGCATTGCCAATCGCTCGCGTGCATAATCTTCTTCGTTACGCACATCCAGAATGATTGAATTGTTTGTCAGACTGTCCGGTTTCACAAAACGCATGTTTGCCTCCCTCTTTTACCTCTTTCAAGATAAGCATCAACAACGTTTTTTCACCTCAATTTTAGTTATAAAAAAGGCGGTCAAAAACCGCCTTAAAGTGCTCTAATCATCATCAATCAGAACTTCGTTACCCGATATTCAATACCGGTCTCATTCACGCTGATGATTTCAAAATCAATCCCGTCGATAGTGATTTTCTTGTCATACATCGGGAACTTGTAGGTCTTCTTATCCTGTTGTTCCAAGCCGTTAGCAGAAGAGATATCCGTATAGCTGAACACCATGTAATAATCTTCTAACCCGGTATAACGGATTTCAAAACCGGAAACGGCATCTTCACCGGTAACGTTTTCTTGAACATCCGTCACAAACTTAACATCTTCCGGTTCAAGCAAAAATGCCGTTTGCAACAGAGCCAGACGATTGTTATAAATCTTCCCGACACGTTTATAGATTTTCCCTTCTTCGTCAATCAAGATAACATCCCCCAGACGATTCGGTTCCAACAAGCGATAAACTTTACCGTTAATTTCTGATTCCCCGATAGCCCGATAGGTCTTTTCATCAGAAAAAGAAACCGGCACGGTGTAAGAAACCAGCTCACCCGGTTTGGTCGGGCGAACATATTCATCCGAGAAAATCTGTTTTCTGATATTTTTTGAAGAAATCACCAAGCCCCCCGGAACGGCACGACGCAATTCCCCTACTTGGAAATTATTTACGGTTTCGGTCTTGATCTCAACGGTGGCTTCTTCTGCTTTATCGTAATAGTGAATATTGTAAGTCCAAAAGAAGTCATTAAAAGTATTGCGGCGCCCTAAAGAATAGTCCCCCTTCAAGTAGCTGCTGCATGACGTTACCGCCAACATGGCCAACACAACAAATATTTTTTTCATAATGTAATCTCTTTTTTAACGTTTTCCTCACTATATTTATGAGACATTATTTAGAACTTGTAAACAAAAAAAATCATTTTGAGGTAAACCTATGCATAACCCTAAAAAAAGCTGTAAATTATTAAAATTTTCTCCGGTGGAAGAACTCCCTTCTGCCGAGGCGGATTTTTTAGATGAAATGTTTGATGTTGTCTCGGTTGATTTTACCGATGACGGCCTGGAACAATACGTTTGCTATGCCCCTTTGGATTTTGATATTGAAGCATTTCAACAGGATCTCAACAAAACTTCTTTGCATTTCCCCCCTTTTACCGTGGAAGAATTGGAAGATAAAAATTGGCTCACTGCTAATGTGATTAAATTTGCACCTTTTGAAATCGGTGCTTTTTTGATTTACGGTATTCATGAAAGCCAATGCCCCAAGACCGACAAAATCCCCGTACAGGTTTATGCCGCTACGGCATTCGGTTCTGAACACCAGACCACAAAGATGTGCCTGCAAACGTTAAGTGACTTAAAAGACACCCTCACCCCGCAAAAGATTTTGGATATGGGAACAGGCTCCGGTATTTTATCCATTGCCGCAGCAAAACTCTGGAATTTATCCCCAAAAATCATTGCTGCCGATATTGATCCCGAGTCCGTTGATGTCACCGCCAGTAATGCCATCACCAACGGTGTAGAAACGGTAATGCAGTCCATTCTCAGCGACGGATATCAAAATACCGTCATCAAAGACAATGCCCCTTATGATCTCATTTTAGCCAATATTTTGGCCAATCCCCTCAAAGAGATGAGCCATAGTGCCTACACCTCTCTTCGTCCCGGGGGATATTACCTCATTTCCGGCTTTATCGACAATCAGGAAGAAGATATTTTACGCCACCACCAAGCCCTCGGCTTTAAGCTCATCAAGACCTGTAAAATGGAAAACTGGCGCGCGGCACTTTTGCAAAAATAACGGAGAACTCTCATGCCTATCACTCTAAAATCCCTCCAAAAGACACTCAAAGAAAAAAACTTTGACGGCGCTCTGATAAACCTGAACAATCTTTTCCTCACCGAAGACGTTCTGGAAGAAGAAAACCGCATCCAAGCACTCACCGGCTTTTCCGGTTCTTATGCCGTTTTATTTGTTGCACCGGAAAAGGCATACCTTTTTGTGGACGGGCGCTACGAGTTGCAGGCAAAAAAAGAAGTCAACCTCAAAGCGATAGAGATTGTCAAACTCACGGAAATATCCGTTTTACAATGGCTGAAAAAGCGCTTTACCAAAAAGAAAGCAACCGTGCTTTTTGACCCGTGGCAAATATCTTTAAGCGAGCTCCACGCAACGCAAGAGGCCTTAGAAAAAGTAACCTTTACCCCGCTCACCGATAGTCAACCGAATTTAAGTTCCAAAGCCGTTAAGACTTTCCCGCATCAAAAGAAATTTTGCGGTATCGCTGCCAAAGACAAACTCTCCCTCGTGGCAAAACATCTCAAAGAAAAGGGGCTTGATGCCTTTTTAATCACCTCTCCGGCAAATGTTTCCTGGTTACTGAATTTGCGTTCCAACGCCCTGCCTTATACCCCGATTTTGCGTGCCTATGCTTTGATAACGGCAGACGGAAAGTATAAACTTTTTGCCGAGCATACGGATAACAAAAATGCTTCTCCTTTTGCAGACCTTGCCACCGTGCTCCCACAATATGACAAGCTCGGGGCGGATTTTACGCAAACCCCGGTCATTATCCAAAACTTTGCACCTCAAATCCGTCATATTCCGGATATCATCACCGATTTCAAAGCCGTTAAAAACAATGTGGAGCTCAAAGGCACACGCAATGCCCACCTCAGGGACGGAGTAGCGTTAAGTAAATTCCTCTTTTGGCTCTCTAAAAACGGTATCGGCAAAACCGAAACGGAAATTGCGGACAAACTGCTCACTTTCCGCCAAAAAGAAGAATACTTCTTTTCCGAAAGTTTCGCCCCGATTGCCGGATTCGGGAGCAACGGTGCTATTGTGCACTACCACGCCTCAAAAGAAAAAGCCGCCACATTAAAAAAGAACAATCTTCTGCTGTTGGATAGCGGCGCACAATTTTTTGACGGAACAACGGATGTAACACGCACGGTCGCCCTCGGCACACCGACACCGGAAATGGTAGAAAAAAACACTCTGGTATTGAAAAGCCACATTGCCCTTGCCACCGCTGTTTTCCCCACCGACACCAAAGGTTCGGAATTGGATTTGATTGCACGCCAACCGCTTTGGAAACAAGGTCTGGATTATGCACACGGCACCGGTCATGGGGTCGGCTTATTCTCTGATGTTCACGAAGGTCCGGCCCGCATTGCCGTAAATGCCAAAACCGCCGCTCCTCTCCAAGAAAATATGATCACCTCCATTGAGCCCGGCTACTATAAAGAAAACGCCTTCGGTATTCGCATTGAAAACCTTTATTATGTCAAACGCACCAAAAATCCGAAGTTTTTGTGTTTTGAATCTTTAACACTGGCCCCGCTTGATAAGAAGCTCATCAATAAATATATGCTCACCGATGAAGAGTTAAACTGGCTTAACCGCTATCATCGTAAAGTCTTTTTGAGTTTAAGAAAATATCTGAGCAAACAAGAACTTTTATGGTTAAAGGAGGCTTGCGCTCCTTTATAATTCCAAAGGAGGCTGCATGCCCTTTATCATCATTTTCATTCTCGCGTTCAGTCTTCCCACAACGGTAAGCGCTGCCCCGAATATTGAAAATTTATACATCAATCCGCAGGGGCAAAATCGTTCTGAGGCCATTATTTTCTACAACTCCGCCAATCCCTGTGAAACTTGCCGGCAAGCCGTCAACATGCTGGTTGCGGTGCTGGAAGCAAACTATCGCCACACCTTGCATGCCTACCTGATTAACGAGCAGACGCACCCCTCTTTTATTTCTGCTTTTCGGCTCAATGCCCCCGTTTCATTGGTGATTGTCCGCATATCGGACGGCGCTGCCTTTGGCTACGAAAAGTTAGACGGTTTACAGAGTTTAACCTCCTCACCGGAACTTTTTAACCGCCGCGTCAAAGAATTTATAAATAATTTTCTCGGATTTTAAAAAAAATTAGGATTTTGCTAAGTATCTTTATTTTATAGTCTAAAATGTATTTACAGAGCCGCTTGTTTTGTGCTATACTCAAAAAAAGGCTAAGGAGACGACAATGAAAAACATAGTCAACTGGATAAAATCACTTTCCGGCAAACCGGAAGAGACCCGTCAGGAAAAATTTACCGACATAAAACGGGATAGCTGTTTGGTGGAATTTATCTACCCCGGGCACCCTTTGTATGACAACCTCCTCACGGAAGAAGAAAACAAATTGCGCATCCTTGCCCCTAATGAAACGGCTTATAACGAAACCAGCATGTTGCATGTTTTTGCCGCTGTTGCGCACCTCAATCACCGCACCTATCTGGTTGTTAATTCCACAAAGCATTTTAAAGA
>CAYPIZ010000041.1:0-8285 GCA_964410935.1 uncultured Acetobacter sp.
GAAATTGCTGACAAAAACCTCTTGTTTTGCAGAAAACAGATGCTACTTTTCTACAAAACGGTAAGAACATAAATGATGGAACGTGTTAAAAATAGGAAATAATTGTTAGTTAATTTTACTTTATGCAAAACCAAAGTTTCCGAAAATTTAAAATCTGATTTTAGATTTTCGGAAAATTGACTTGATTTTTTACGAAATATTTGTTATATTACTCTCATAAACCAACTATGGAGATGTGCAATGTACTATGAGAGGACCTTATCTGATGTTTTGAAACAGGCCAATCAATTTTTTAAGGTTGTACTTATTACCGGTCCCAGACAAGTCGGAAAAACAACTTTATTCAAAAAAATGCGAGAAGAAAATCGTAAGTATGTCACATTGGATAATGCCAATGACCTGCTACTGGCTCAAGAAGATCCTGTGCAATTTTTTGAAAAATACACGCCACCTGTTTTAATTGATGAAGTGCAGAAAGCCCCGAATTTGTTTCCATATATTAAGCAAATTGTTGATGAAACAGATGATAAAGGACAATTTTGGCTGACTGGTTCACATGTTTTTCATCTAATGAAAAATGTATCGGAAAGTCTGGCCGGTCGGGTTGCCGTATTAAATTTACAAGGATTGTCTCAAGCCGAAAAAATGCATGATGCCAAAAGGCCGATATTTTTGCCGGATATTCCTCTGAATACGGAACGTCCAATTTTATCTAAAAAAGAAATTTTTGAGATGATATTGAAAGGCTCGTATCCACAATTATTTGATGGTACGCCACTATCTTTGTATTATTCATCTTATGTTTCTACATATTTGGAGCGAGATGTAAAAAGCATCATAAATATTACGAATGAGACCAATTTTATTAAATTCTTGCGAGTAATGGCTGCCAGGACGGGACAGGTGTTAAATTATAATGATATAGCACGCGATATTGGCATATCATCTCCAACAGTCAAAAGTTGGGTATCAATTCTTGAGACATCGGGCTTAATATATTTGATGCCGGCATATTCAGGAAATTTATCTCAACGAGCCATAAAAACACCTAAAATGTATTTTATGGATACAGGATTATGTTGCTATCTAAACGGAATTACAGCAGCGGATATGTTGATGAACAGCAATATTAACGGAGCTTTGTTTGAGACTTATGTTGTTTCGGAAGTCCTAAAATCTTACTGGCATCATGGAGAAAGACCTTATATTTATTTTTATCGAGATATGGATAATAACCGAGAAATTGATATATTGATTGAAAGTCAGGGAAAAATATGGCCGATTGAAATCAAATTGTCATCTTCACCAAACTTAGCAATGGCAAAACATTTTGGCGTTATTGATGAAAAAATGAGAGGCAAAGGGGCCATTATTTGCACCTCAAATCAATTTATTCCGATGAATAAAGATGTAATAGTAATTCCGGTTAGCTATATCTGATAGAACATTTGTATTTGTTTTGCTCTTTTAGGTAAACAATTTTGCGCTGTATAATCTTTAAGGAACTCTTAATTTTGCCTTGCCTATAATTTGCTGTTCATTGCTATCTCCTAAGATGTGTAAAATCTCAAGGGGATATTTCTCTAATACTCATCAAAGCTCTTGATACATATAAGCCTGCACGATTTTGTACCAACAGAAGTGCAGAATCTTGGACATAATCCGTCAGTCTCCTCTCTAAGCTATGCACATTTTATACCGTCTTGAAATTATTTAAATTTTTGGTTGCAAAGGAATTTAACCGTATGTATACTTTAGCAAATGTTTATTAGGAGGTCCAGACGTGCTTGAAACAGATCGTGCAAAAGTAACCATGACACATTTGCAGGGAGTGTTGCTGCAAACCAAAATTGTTCTGGCTGATTGGCTTATGATTAAGTTTAAGGCCATTAATACGGATTACTGGAACAAAATGGTACTTCCTAAATTATCATACTATCAAAGTCTGATGGTTGAAAGTCAGCACGTGAATAATTTACAACAGCTTGATTTAAGTTGTATTCTACGTCTTTTTGATAAAAATTGGTTTGATCTATCGTTTAAATACAGTTTGAAACCTGAAATCCGTTCTCATGTGAAGAATATGCAAATTATTCGTAACAAATATGCACATGCTGCATGTGTTATACCCTCATCCGAACTTAATTCCGACATTATGACGATTTGTTCTTTACTTTCTGCCTTGGATATAGCTGCACAAGATCTTCAGGATGAATTGCGAGCAATGTTAACATCAGAAGATGAAGGAGCAGTAATGGCGGATACTATTAAAGAGCTGCCGTCCCCTTGTACGATTGATACAGGTGATATTCATGTGAATGATATTGTCTGTATTCAGGCCATGCAAAACAAAACAGGTATTGTGACCAATATTTCCGGCGATGAATATTTTGTATTTGTAGATGGAGAAATAAAAACATTCTATAAAACTCAAATTGCTAAACGCATACAAGAAGAACCTTTTATTCCTTTATCCGCTATTCGGAGTTATTTGTCCTCGTATGTTATACGGCATCCGACTACATCAAGTTTATATTCTCTATATGCGGCAAGAATTAATTTAATTCCTTATCAATTTAAACCGGTTGTAAAAATTATCAATTCTGATCAACCTAGATTGTTAATTGCAGACAGTGTAGGTATTGGTAAAACGATTGAAGCTGGACTTATTTTGCGAGAGTTGCAAATAAGAAATAATGTAAAATCTGTTTTAATTATTTGCCCAAAGCCTCTGGTTTCGGAAAGAAAGTGGGAACAAGAAATGAAACGCTTTGATGAAGATTTTGACGCGTTGGATTCTCTCAAACTCAAATATTGTATTAATGAATGTAATATGGAAGGAGAGTGGCCAGACAAATATCAAAAAGTGATTCTTCCATATTCTCTACTTGATAATGACAGCTTAAAGCTGCTGGAACAACTCAAACCATTTCCAAAATTTGATTTGGTTATTGTAGATGAGGCGCACCATATTAGAAATCGTTCTTCTATCAGACATCAAGTTGTAAAAAAATTCTGTGATTCTGCAGAAGCCGTTGTGTTTCTTACCGCAACGCCTATCCAATTAGGAAATGAGGATTTATACACTCTTCTTAATTTATTGCGACCGGATCTTATTGTTGATGAAGATACTTTTAACACGATTCATGCACCCAACAAATACATTACAAGGGCAGTACAAGATATTAGAAACAAAAAATTATCTGCTGCAATAGACGATTTATATGCTGCAGCAAACTCGTCTGGAGGGAAATTTGTTTCTGATAATCCTAATTTTAAGACTTCTTTAGAAATGCTTGCCAAACATGACTTAACAAAGGAAGAATTTGTTGAGTTAGTAGATAAAATCAGCCATCTTCATACATTCAATTTTCTTATTAACCGCACATTGCGCAAAGAAATTGCTTCAGATTTTTGTGTTCGGCAACCTGAAACAGTGCGTACTCAAATGACGCAAGAAGAATTGTCCGTTTTTAATGAACTCCGTCATTTAAAGGCAGATATGCTACAAACATTTGCAGGTATTAACAATGTTAATTTTGTTATGACAACTTTAGAACGGCAAGCTGCAAGTTGTATTCATGGTTTAGTGCCGTTAATAAAAGATATCTTGAATAGGACATTGGCATTAAACAGCTTTGACAATCCGGATGATGATACGGAGATTGTAACAGTTAATTTTGACGATAAAATTTTGAAAAATTATCGTCAACGCATTGATTCATTAGTTTTAGAAGCTCATAATCTAAGCGAAAAAGATCCCAAGTTTGATGCGTTTTTCAGCATTATTAAAGAAAAACAAAAACTTGAAAATAAAAAAGTTATTGTGTTTAGTACCTTTAAACATACTCTGGAATATCTATACAATAAACTAAAAAGTAAAGGTATAAACGTTGGTTTAATTCATGGCGGAATCAATGACGAAGAACGTCGAGTTATTAGAGAAAAATTTGAGCAGACTAGTGACGCCCCCGAGACGTTAGATGTATTATTGTTCTCTGAGGTCGGTTGTGAGGGTTTGGATTATCAGTTTTGCGATACAATGATTAATTATGATCTTCCTTGGAATCCTATGAGAATTGAACAACGAATTGGTAGAATTGATCGTTTCGGCCAGAAAAGTGAAGCCGTTGCCATATATAATATGATCGTTGACAATACTATTGATGCCCACATTTACGATAGATGTTTGTGTCGCATTAAAATTTTTGAAGAAAGTATCGGCGATTGCGATGAAATTTTGGGTGAAATCCATAATGAAATTCGGGAAGTTTGTTTGAGCACAACATTGTCCGATGAACAAAAACAACAAAAATTAGAACGAATTGGAGAAAATAAATATCTGAACATCATACAGCAGCGTCAGTTAGAACAACAGCAGGTCGCACTGTTCAGTCTTCCTAGCAAGCTTTCTTCAATTGAGGAACTGGAGCATTTTGAGAACTATTGGGTTTCACCATTAGCTTTAGAACATCTTGTCGCTGCTTATTTGCAAAAGAAGGTATCGCATAGCTTTACAGGCAGTGGGGCAAAAAGAACTTTGAGACTTTCTGAGGAAGATCGCAATCTGCTTTTTGCAGATTATCTTAAATTACCGATACGGAAAGGTCGTATTTATAAAGATTGGGAGAAATATCTCAAAGGGAGAGATCAACATTGTGCTTTGACCTTTGATATTGAATATGCAAGCAAAGATAGAAGTGTACAGTTTATTATGCCCTTGCATCCTTTAGTATTGATGGCATCTATGGAATTTAAGGCTCAAATGCCAATAAAAACAGCGTTGCAGATTGTTGACAATAATATTCCGGAAGGTGAATATCCTTTTGTTATTTATTCGTGGGAATATACAGGAAATCGTCCTTCAGTTAAACTCAAAACGGTATGTAGTAATGAAACAATCTCTCAAAATATGCTTTCGTTTTTAGAGACAGGGGCGGAATTGTCCGAAAATTGTGTTACACAATATCAAAATAATGACTTAAAAAATATTATTTATGCCAATTGGAAAGAAGAAGTTTTACAGTACAAACAACGTGTTGAACAACAAATAAATTATCAGGTTAATAGCTTAAAGATTTCATCAACAGCACGAAAAAATGTCGCACTAAAAAATAATTTAGTCCAAATTCGAGAAAGGTTAATTGAAAAAATAGATGAAGAAACGACAGAAAAAATAAAACGTTTACAGGAACAATCTAAGTTAGCCGATATTTTACAAAAACAGATTTTATCTGGTGTTATCAAAATTGTACATGAGGAGGAAAATTAGTATGGTCAAGCAATTTAATAGTTTTGATGATTTATCCCTAAATCGCAAAAAATGGTTTGAATCCTCACAAGATAATGGTTTTGACCAAGGATTGCGAAAACTCCTGACAGAGCTGTATCCCGATACAGCGCATTTTATATATGAATTGTTACAAAACGCTGAAGATGCCCAAGCAACCTCCGTATCATTTATTTTGCATGACGACAGTTTAGAGTTTATTCATAATGGTAGCAGACTGTTTGATTTGAAGGATATTGATGCTATTACAAGTATTGCAAATAGTACAAAACCTGGAGATAATCACTCTATCGGTAAATACGGAGTAGGCTTTAAGGCCGTCTTCACATATACAAGCACCCCCTGTATCCATTCCGGAGAATGGAATTTCAAAATTTCTCACATGGTTATTCCGGAAAAAATTGCACCTACAGAAAATGTGGATAGGGGGAAAACTTATTTTAAATTCCCTTTTGATAATCCGAAAAAGTCTAAAGAAAATGCTCAGCGTGAAATAGAGCAGGGCCTCACAAAACTTCCATTGGAGACACTACTCTTTCTCAATAATATTAAGGAAGTTAATTGGAATATTAATGGAATCTGCCAATCTATTAGAAAAAAAGAGGAAAATAATATTGTGTGGTTATCAACGGGTAACGATGCAGATGCGAAGAAACAATATCTTCGATTTTCAAAAAATAATATCAAAATTACGACAAGTAATGGAGAAACTAAATCTGTATCCGTTTCATTGGCTTATAAATTGGCGAAAGAACAAGATGCATACAAAATTATTCCAATTGAGGCTAATGATCGCACCGTTTTTGTTTATTTTCCTGCAGAAAAAGAGAATTCAAAGCTTCGTTTTCTAATTAATGCTCCCTTTGATTCAGAAATTTCAAGGGCCAGCATTAGAGACACAGAGGATAATCGGTTACTTATTGATGAGCTTGTCAAGTTGCAACTGGAAAGTATGGAATTTTTACGAGACAATGCTTATTTAACAACAGAATTTTTAAGAGTCTTACCTAATAGTAAGGATGAATTATCTGAACCGTACTGCGAATTTCACAAACAATTGGTTAATTTGTTTAATACTCAAGCCTTTACTCCAACTCTCTCGGGTGAGTTTGCTCCCGCAGATAGTCTTTTTCGTGGGGAGAGCATGTATAAAAACGGCCCTCATATTTCCGAGTTTATTTCAGACAAAGATTTAGCCTTACTGATTGAACATAGTGATTGGGCTAAAGATTATCACTATGATATATGTCCACCATTATGGCTGAAAAATCCACAACAACAAAATTCGTTTTCTGATTGTTTCTTAAAAGACTTAAACGTTAACTCGCTAGGTAATGAAGAATTTATCAGTTTTTTGTGCGAAAATTTCCAAATGGATCAAAGCAAAATATGGACGGGTATTCTACAAAATAGAACAAGAGACCTGTATAAATTTTATTTAATGCTGCAAAATGTAGGAAGGTGGAATTATCCTTATCGAATTAAGGATCTTAAAATTTTCGCTTGTACAGATAAAAAAATCTATTCCTTTAATGATGGCGTTTATCTGGCACCAGCCGATATGCCGTTGACTGATGATGCTACTGTGTGCCATATCATTGATCCTCAATCATTAGGAAGAACGACAGATACAAAAAACAAAGTCATTGCTTTTTTGAAAAATGAGCTTGGCGTTGAAGAATTTTCGCAAAAAGCTATTTGCCAAGAAATATTTAAAAAGTATGCAGTTGCAGAACTTACCACTGAAGATATTGATATTTATCAACATATGAGGGATATAAAATTTTTAGTTAGTGTCTATAAAAAAGCCCCAGACATTATTGATGAACTGAGGGACACGCCTTTTATTTTAGCTGACGATGGTGTTTATCACCCCGCGCAGGAAATGTATTTGGATCGGCGTTTTGGAGCTTCTTATGACGATATGAAATATGTGGCTGAAATTTTATCACTATCGCCGGTTAGCTTGGAGTATAAGGATAAAAAAGGCCTTAAAGCAGAAGAGATAAAAACTTTTATTTCTATTCTGAAAGCCTTAAACATAAAAAGCCTTTTATGGAGGATTAAAAGTCGATGCTGTTGGAATCCACAATATGGAGAGAAACTGCGTGCTTGGAATAGAAAAGTAACATACAATTGTATAGATAAAGATTATGATATTGAAGGGCTAGATAAGATTGTTGAGAGACAAGATATCTTAAAACAGGCGTCAAAATTAATCTGGATGTCTCTCTTTGAAGATAATAATGAATTTGACACTAACTCTATACAAGCTCGCTATCGTGCAAATACACAAGCTCCTTGCAAGACGTGTTCCTCAAAATATATTTATACACTGACACGTTCGGCATGGATAATCAATAAACAAGGAGAATTATGCAAACCGGCAGATATATCTTTTGATGATTTGCCGGATGGTTGGAAACGCCCTGCAGAAGGCTATGACAACCACATTCTAAAAGCCATCAACTTTGGTAAAGCTACATTACAACAAAAAGCTCAAGAAGATAACCATAATGCTATTGCAAAAAGTGCTGGTTTTGAAAATGCTCAGGAGATGGAAGAATGTAAACAACTTCGACAGTTCCTCAAGGATTCCGGTAAATCCTTGGAAGATATCAGAGAACTCGTTTCTCCTAGCAAAAACTGTTTGATGCCTGAAAGCCATTCTGCCAATCCACAGTCCCGAGAAGCAAAAATAAAAGAATCCTATGCAACGGCCTCCGAGCAAACTTCAGTTGTGACAACAAGAAGCGTCAAAAGTTATTCCGCAAAGCCTGCCGCGGCTCTCTACTTAAAAGAAGAATATACCAATGAGGATGGTGTAATGTGTTGTCAAATGTGCCAACAAGAAATGCCATTTAAGAAAAAAGATGGTACATATTATTTTGAGACAACACAAATATTCAAAGATATGAAGAAGGATGTTCCTCAACAGTATTTAGCCTTATGCCCAAATTGCGCTGCCGAATATAATGAATGGGTTAAATGTGAT
>CAYPIZ010000042.1:0-8211 GCA_964410935.1 uncultured Acetobacter sp.
GTACGGCTCTGCTGCTTTTGAGCGCTTGTAGCGATTTGTCTTCTTACACAACGGCTGATTCTAACGCTTCCGCCAAAACTAAAATGCGTGCTTGTATGATGAGTGAGGCTAATAGCAAATTCCAGGCAGGAACCCTCTTTACCAATGGACTTTCCGAAACTTCTGATGAACTGGTAAACACCTGTGTGCAAAAATTGGCATTGCAGTCTGCCGGTATTAGCGAAGAATCTCAATCTACCGCCCAAAGCATTATTCAAAATTTGAAAACGCTGAGCGGTAACTAAGCATTTTTCTTAAAGCAAAAGAGGGGTGCGAAAAATCGCCCCCTTTTTTATGAAAGCGTAGATTTAAAGTTGAAAAAATGAAAGTTCCGTATTATCTTACACGCAGTTTTTTAAGGTGAAAAAGATGTTTGATGCATATAAAGTAAGAAAAGATTTCCCGATTTTGGAACGGCTGATTGAGGGTAAAAAGAATATTTATCTGGATACGGCTGCCTCTGCTCAAAAACCGCTGGCGGTGGTGGAAACCCTCAAACGTCTGTATTTGGAAGAATATGCTAATGTCCATCGGGGGAGCTATTGGCTCTCTGAACGGGCAACCGAACATTATGAAGAAGCCCGTAAAATCTGTGCAAAGTTCATCAATGCCAAAACACCGGATGAAGTTGTGTTTGTGCGGAATGCCACCGAGGGGATCAACCTTGTGGCAGCCACGTTCGGGGCAACCGTTTTGCACCCGGGGGACGAAGTTCTGCTTTCCGTTGCGGAACATCATGCTAATTTGGTTACTTGGCAACAGTGGGCCAAGAAAACCGGCGCAACGCTGAAATATTTTAAATTAGCCGAAGACGGGAGTTTTTCTTTTGATCTGTTCAAAGCTGCTCTTTCGCCAAAAACAAAGATTGTGGCTGTGACGGCTATGTCTAATGTTTTGGGGACAATCTTCCCGGTTAAACAAATATGCACCGCAGCACATCAGGTTGGGGCAAAAGTTTTGATAGACGCTTGCCAATACGCTGTGCACAAAAAAATTGATGTGGCAGATTTTGATTGCGATTTTCTGGTCTTTTCCGGACATAAAGTTTATGGCCCAACGGGGATTGGCGTGCTTTACGGTAAAATTGATCTGCTCACGGCGATGCCTCCATACCAGTATGGTGGGGATATGATAGAAAACGTTAAATATGAGGAAACAACGTTTGCCCTCCCGCCGGCACGGTTTGAAGCCGGCACTCCGGCCATTATGCAGGCTATCGGTTTGGGCGAATCCTTGCGCTACCTGATGCAATATGATTTTGCGGAAATTGAACAGTATGAACAGAATTTGACGGATTATACCAACCGACAATTGGATGCGGTTGCCGGGGTTACGTTGCTCGGGCCACGGCAAAATAAAGGGGGCGTGTTCTCCTTTGCGGTGGACGGAATTCATCCGCAAGATTTGGCTTTTATTTTGGGTAAAGAGGGTGTGGCTGTGCGTACAGGGCATTTTTGCGCGGAACCGCTGGTTAATTTGTTAGGATATACTTCGCTCACCCGTGCTTCTTTGGGGATTTATACCGTTAAAGAAGATGTTGACGAGCTGATTAAAGCCCTCTATAAAGCAAAAAACTTTTTTGGACTAAGGTGATGACTGATACATTTGATGATGCATTGGATGAAAATGAACAGCAACTTTTAGAGGCAATGAGCTTGTCTGATGAGGAGCTTCCCACTTATAAAGCGTATGCCGGTGAAGATCTGCCTGCCGATAAGACAAAAGCAAAAATGTTTGATATTGTGGAAGCCGTTAAAACGGTGTTTGACCCCGAAATCCCAATCAATGTTTATGACTTGGGGCTGATTTATCATATCAATCAAGAGGATAACGGCAATCTGCGGATAGAAATGTCTTTGACGGCTCCGGGGTGTCCGGTTGCCGGTGTCTTACCGCAAGAAGTGGCTGATGCTGCGGCAAAGGTGGACGGTGTCGGTAAAGTTGAGGTTGAGGTGGTTTGGGAACCGGCCTGGTCAATTGACCGTCTGACGGATGATGCCCGTATGATGTTGGAAATGATGTAGCACAAGGAAACGGTGATGAGTGTTGATGAATTGATTGAAAATTTCTCTTTTTTGGACGGTTGGGAAGATCGCTACAAATATTTGATAGAACTCGGTAATGCACTGCCCCGTTTTACCGAAGAACAGAAAAAAGAAGAGTGGAAAGTTCACGGTTGCCAATCTCAAGTATGGATTATTCCGCATTTTGACGGGGAAAATGTCCGCTTTGAGGGGGATAGCGATGCCATTATCGTGCGTGGAATTATTGCCGTGGTGTTGGAAATTTTTAAAGATAAAACTGCACAAGAGATTTTAACTATTGATGTTGAAAAAATTTTTGATAAAATGGGTTTGCGGGAACATATTACCCCCAATCGGCGGAGCGGTATGCTCTCTATGGTGGATAAAATAAAACATTATGCAATGCAAGCTCTAGGACGGTAGGATGAATATTTATGAGTATCAGGCAAAAAAGATCTTCAAACGCTTTGGGATTGATGTGCCCACCGGATTGATTGCCTATACTCCCAAAGAAGCCCGTACCGCGGCAGAAAGCATTTCCACTGAAGGGCCGTGGATGCTTAAAGCCCAAATTCAAGCAGGTTCTAGAAATAAAGGTAAGTTTTTTGATAAGCGCGCCGGCAAAAAAGGGGGTATCCGCCTTTCTAAAACTTTAGATGAAGTGTATGAAAACGCGGATGAAATGTTGGAAAATCAGCTGATCACTTTTCAAACCGGTAGGCATGGGCTGTTGGTGAGCCGGATTTATGTGGAAGAATATATCCGTTCCGTAAAGAAATTTTATATCGGCTTGGTGATAGACAGAGTGGCCGCAGAGGTTGTTTTGCTGGTTACGGAAGTGGATGAGAAAAAGAAAGATAACCGCGATATTATCGCATTGTCGGTGGAAAATCCGCAAAGTGTTTTAAAAGTCAGCCTCGGGACGCATAGAGAATTTAGTGCAGAACAAATAGAGCAGGTGGCTGCGTTTATGCAAGGGGCAGTGGCCGTTAAAGATATCAAGAGCTTTTTGCATAAAATTTTGAAGGTTTTTTATACTTATGATGCCACTTTGCTGGAAATTAACCCTATCGGAATTGATAAAAATCATCATATCTGGGCACTTGATGCCAAGATTGTGTTTGATAATAACGCCCTGTATCGTCATGGGGATATTTTGTCTTTGATTGATGAAACGGAAATTGATGAAAGGGAACTGATTGCTTCTAAGTACGGCTTCCAATATTGTGAGCTGGAAAGCGGTATCGGGATTATCTCTAACGGGGATGGGCTGGCACTGGATATTATTAACGAGGCAGCAACTTTTGGGATGTCTACGGCTTGTTTCTTAAACCTCAAAGGTGGTGTTGATCGGGATAAAATTGCTGCCAGTATTAAATTGATTATGACGAATCCGAAAGTTGACGGTATTTTTATCAATATTTTGGGTGGCTTTTTGAGATGTAACCTGATCGCAGACGGGATTATTGCCGTGGCCAATGATCTGGGGTTGAATATTCCGCTGGTTGTCCGCTTTGAAGGGACAAATAAGGATGAGGCAAGGGATATTTTGCAAAAATCCGGTTTACCGCTGTTTATTGTAGAAGATACGCAGACCGGTTTGAACAAGCTTAAAGAAGCCATTGAGGAGGATTTGTAATGGCGGTTTTAGTTGATAAAAATACAAAGATTATGGTGCAAGGTATCACCGGTACGCAGGCTTCTTTCCATGTGCAGAGAGCCCTGAACTATGGTACGAAAATCGTTGCCGGCGTTGTCCCGAATAAAACGGATAGCTCCCACCTGGGGGTGCCGTTGTTTGCGACCGTCAAAGAGGCTAAAGAAAAGACAAAGGCGGAGGCTTCCATTATTTTTGTGCCGGCAAAGTTTGCAAAGTCGGCCATTTTAGAGGCAATTGATGCGGATCTTTCCGTTGTGGTGGTGATTACGTCCGGTATTCCGGTTAATGATATGCTGGAAATAAGACAGCATCTTGTCGGGCATAAAACCATTCTTATCGGGCCGAATACTCCGGGAATTATCACTCCGGATGCGGCATATATGGGGATTTTCCCGGATAACATTCACAAAAGCGGTCATATCGGGATTATTTCCCGTTCTTCAACCCTCACTTATGAGGTTATTTTGGAGATTAACCACGCAGGTTTTGGGGAGTCAACCGTTGTCGGCTTGGGGGATGATTTTATTATCGGTTGCGGTTTTAATGAAATTATTGATAAGTTCAATGCGGATAAACAAACCAAGGCTATTGTTTTGGTGGGGGGAATCGGCGGTAGTTACGAGATAGAGGCTGCCCGTGTGTACCAGCAGCAGGAAAAGAAAAAGCCGGTGATTGCGTTGATTATTGATGATCAGACCACTCTTTCAAACAGTCGTGGTTTGGCATCAGAGATCATCAGCCACGGGTTGACGGATATTGATAAAAAAAGAAAACGCTTGCAAGAGGCCGGTATGATTGTGGTAGGGAGTATCTCTGCCCTCAAAGATGAACTTTTGAAATTATGAAAAATTGGTTCAAAATATTTATAGACACCCTTCTTCCGCCAAGATGCCTGCTATGTGGCAAAGTTATTCATCATGATGATTCTTTGTGTTCGGAATGTTTTAAAAATATCACTTTTATCACCCATCCGTATTGTCAATATTGCGGCTCTCCCTTGCCGGAAGATATTTTTAACGAGGCCTGTTGTGTCCATTGTTTGAAAAAGAAACCGCCTTTTCGGATGTGTCGTTCTGCGGTTATTTATGATGATTATTCCAAACATCTGGTACTGGATTTCAAATTTGCGGATCATACGGAAAATAAAAATCTGCTTGCCCGTTGGTTGTTACTGGCAGGGGAAGATATTTTTCATAACGGGGTGGATGTGATTATCCCCGTTCCGTTGCATTTTCGCCGGTTGTTTAAGCGAAAATACAATCAATCCGCTATGTTGGCGGCGGAGCTTTCAATGTTGAGTCATATACCGGCGGAGTTTACCGCTTTAAAGAAAATCCGACATACAACACCGCAAGTTCATTGCAACGGGAAACAGCGCCTGAAAAATATCAAAGACGCCTTTGAAGTAACTGCTTTGGATAAGGTTAAGGGAAAGCGTATCCTCTTGATTGATGATGTTTATACCACAGGGGCAACCTTGCGAGAGTGTGCCCGTGTTCTCAAAAAGGCAGGGGCTAAGTCTGTTGATGCCATAACGGTTGCCCGTGTTTACAAACAATAAGCGTTTAGTCGCTTTCTTTGATGCGTTCTATATTTGCCCCAACGGCTTTAAGCTTTTCTTCCAGTTTTTCATAACCGCGATCCAGGTGATAAACACGGTTTACGATGGTTTCTCCGTCGGCGACAAGTCCGGCTAAAACCAAAGCAAAAGAAGCTCGCAAGTCCGTTGCCATAACCGGCGCACCGGAGAGCTTTTTTACACCGCGCACAATAGCCGAGGCGTGGCCGTGAATATTGATATTTGCCCCCATACGGCATAATTCCGGCACATGCATAAAGCGATTTTCCCAAATACTTTCGGTCACAAGAGAAGCCCCTTCTGCAACGGTCATCAACGCCATAAATTGCGCTTGTAAATCAGTCGGGAATCCGGGGTAATAATCCGTATAAATATCTTCCCCGACGATAGTTTTGTTTTGGGCATCAATGGTAATGGAATTATCGCCTTCTTCCACACTCACGCCCATTTTTTCCAAAACACGCAACGGTTGTTGCAGGTGTTCTGCCCGTGCGTTGATCAATTCAATCCGTCCTTTGGTGATAGCTGCGGCAATGGCATAAGAGCCGGCTTCAATTCTATCTGCCACAACGGTGTGGGTTGCGCCGTGTAATTGTGGAACACCCTCAATGGTTAAAATAGAAGTATCCCGACCGGAAATTTTTGCCCCCATAGCAATCAGCAAATCAATCAAATCCGTAACTTCCGGTTCTTTGGCGGCATTTTCTATTTTAGTTATTCCTTCGGCCAAAACAGCAGCCATTAAGATGTTGCAGGTTGCTCCAACGGAAGCCTTGTTGAAAATCAGGTGTGTCCCTTTTAAGCCCTCAGGTGCATCAGCAATCACATAACCGTTTTTGATTTCAATCGTTGCCCCCATTTGCTCCAAAGAAGAAAGGTGAATATCCATCGGTCTGGCCCCGATTGCACATCCCCCGGGGAGGGAAAATTCTACATGTTTAAACCGAGCCAACAACGGACCTAACACATAATAAGAGGCGCGCATTTTACGAACATAATCGTACGGGGCAATCAGGCTTTTGATCTCATCAGCTTGATAAATGAAAGTTTGCGTGGTATGTCCGCCAAAAAATTCTTCCTGTTTGGTAATTTTTAGCCCCATATGTTCCAGCAATCCGTTTAAAAACGTAATATCGGAGAGCTGCGGTACATTTTTTAAGGTAACGCTATCTTTGGTGAGCAAGGAGGCACAGACCAAAGGCAAAGCTGCGTTTTTTGCCCCACTGATGAAAATTTTCCCTTTGAGGGGCGTTCCCCCGATGATTTTAATCTTATCCATAGCACAGTCCCTTTTCGCGTTTAAGATTTTTTGTTCTCTTTGGCTTTTTCAAGCTCTTTTTGTTGTTGTTTCCGTTTTTGCAAGTTTTTTTTGAGTGCATTTGACTCTTTTTCAAAACGAATGTTTTGGCGTTTTTGAGGTTTCTTTTCCATGACATCCTCCATAATTTCAGAATAGCTGTATTCTAAATTCAAAAAGGTGTATATTTTGTTAAAACGCGGTTTTCCGTGTAAGAAAATTTAAAACCTGAAATAAATAAACGGGTTATACGTAGACGCCGCGATGGACGAGGTAGAAATGATAAACAAAATCATCAACCAGATATTGACCAGTGTTCGGTAGATTTTATGCTTCTCCGCAATATTTAGGAAATTTTTGCAAAGCGGTGTTGCGCATAAAAAGGCGACTACAAAGGCCAAAATTTCCAGATTGCTGATATAATATTCCAGGTCGTAAGCTATAGCTTTGTGGTGGGCTAAGAGGCCGAACATATTTTTGATATAAGAAACGGCATAAATCATGCTGTCTGCACGGAACATCACCCACCCCAGCACAAAGGCAAAAACGGTGTAGAGATGTTGTATCGGGGCAAACCGTTTTTGGGTTACGGCATGCCAACCGGTGGCTTTTTCAAAGATGATAAACATACCGTGCCATAGTCCCCAAAAGATGAAGTTCCAAGCTGCACCATGCCAGAAGCCGGTTGCCAAAAATACGAGAAACAGGTTGATGTAGGTACGTCTTGGGGAAATACGGTTGCCACCCAGTGGAATGTAGAGATATTCTTTAAACCATGTGGAGAGGGATATATGCCAACGCCTCCAAAATTCGGTAATGGATTTTGAGATATACGGGTAATTAAAGTTCTCCAAAAACTTAAACCCGAAGATAGAGCCTAAACCGATAGCCATATCCGAATAACCGCTAAAATCATAAAACAGTTGGAAACTGTATGCAACGGCCCCTATCCAGGCAATAGGGGTGTTAAATTCTTCCGGTGACTGTGTAAAAATTTTATCCGCCACTTCCCCAAGGGTATTTGCCAACAACACTTTCTTTGCCAGCCCGATAATAAACCGCTTAATACCGTATGCCACCTTGTCAAAAGTGATCGTACGGGAGGTCAGTTGCTCGGAAATGTCATGATATTTCACAATCGGTCCGGCAATCAATTGCGGAAACAGGCAGATATACAAAGCCAATTTGTAAATATCTTTTTGTGCCGGCGTATCTTTGCGATAGACATCTACCACATAGCTCAAAGCCTGGAAGGTATAAAACGAAATTCCAATCGGCATAATGATCTTGTGTAAAGGAAAAGAATGATGTGTCAGCTGGCTGATATTTTCCATAAAAAAGTTAAAGTATTTGAAGTAAAACAAAAAGCTCAAATCTGCAAGGATTGTCAAACAAAGCAAGATCTTGCGGTGGGTTTGATTGTGACTTCTGCTGATATAATTAGCCCCGATATAGTTGATCAAAACGGTTAAAATCATAATAGCAAGGTAGCGTGGCTCTCCCCAGGCATAGAAAAGCAGGCTTGCCATCAATAAAATATCGTTTTTGAGCTCATTACGCACCAGCAAATAAACCGTGCAGACAATCGGTAAAAACAGGTAAATAAAAGTCA
>CAYPIZ010000043.1:0-1238 GCA_964410935.1 uncultured Acetobacter sp.
TTGGCCTATTTTCGGTTGGTTCTGCAACCAAGTGATGATTTAGCTTTTGAACGGATAATTAACAAACCGGCACGAGGAATAGGGGAAAAGACCGTAGATAAATTTCGTGAACGAGCAAAAGAAGAACGTATTCCTCTCTATCAAGCCATGTGCAATATGCTGGAAGAAGGGAATTTTTCCGGTAAAACCAAAGCTGCTTTAGAAAATTTTAAGGCCAAGATGACAGATTGGCGCAAAGTGATGCAAGCAGTAAGTCTTGGAGAATTTGCTGAACAACTGGTGGATGAAACCGGCTATATGGCAATGTTGGAACAAGATAAATCCGTGGAAGCCCCAGGCCGTATAGAAAATATAAAAGAACTTATCAGTGTGATGAGTGATGCTGAAACATATCCCACATTGGCAGATTTTTTGGAACATGTCAGCTTGGTTATTGACAATGAATATAATGATAATGCCAACAAAGTGATTGTGTCCACGTTGCACGCTGCCAAAGGGTTAGAGTTTGATGCTGTTTTCCTCCCCGGATGGGAAGAAGGTATTTTCCCTCATCAAAAGTGTTTAGATTGTGGTGATGACGGAAGTATTGAAGAAGAACGCCGTCTGGCCTATGTTGCGATTACGCGGGCCAAGAAGTTTTTGTTTATTTCTATGGCATTTAATCGCAAACTTTATGGTCAATGGCAAAGCTATCCACCGTCACGTTTCTTAAATGAATTGCCTCCTTCTTGTATAGAACTCAAAAATCATACAGGGTACGGTGCACCACAGCCAAAACAAAATTACAATTCCGGCAGCTACGGCGGGGCTAAAACTTACTATAAAAATAACGATTCATATCAAGGACGTGGCTATCATAATTCTTATCAAAAGTCGGAAAAGCATGGTTATTTTGATAGTTATGAAAGTGCTGCCTATGATACTTATGAAGATGAGGAATATGGCTATAAAAAGCCGAGTAATGACTACTTTTACCAGCAAAAAAAGGTTTCCCCGTTAGTTGGCACAAAAGTTTTTCACCCGAGTTTCGGATATGGTAAGATTCTCAATGTAGAAGGGGATAAATGTGAAGTCTTTTTTGATAAAGTTGGTAAAAAGAAAATTATGGGAAGTTTCCTTGAAAAATGCTGAAAATAAGAAAAGCACCCCATAAATAGGAGTGCTTTTTTGATATGAAAAATAAGATATTTTAAAACATATACCGCAGACCTAAAGAAATCTCAGTTAAATGTTTTATA
>CAYPIZ010000043.1:1338-8050 GCA_964410935.1 uncultured Acetobacter sp.
CCAATATCAAACCCTATGTATGGTCTAACTTTATTTACGGAATAATCTTCCTTATAGGCTTGTCTTTCTTGATATTGACGAGCATCTTCTTCATTAACGCGTTGATATCTCGTGCTACTGCGTGTATATTTTGGTTCGCTATAACGAGGGCTTTCCCGTTCATAGTATTCCCCTTCTTCTATATATTGAACTTTTGGTTGAGCGACACTTTCCACATAGTAATAACCATCATCACCTCTATAGTAACGCTCGGCTTGTGCAGGAGAACTGATCATAAGACTCACTACTCCGGCTAATAATAAAAAATTCCTCATTTTCCACTTCCTTCTTTGTGTTAGAGTTAAAGAAAAAGTCGCTTGACAAAGCGACCGGAAGTTGAAAGCTATACTTGAATAGTGCGGTATATTCACCGCAAGGCTTATTTTACCGCCTTCCGATCCATCAGATCATCAGGCGATGTAAAATCTCGTCTTACACCCAAACGTCAAGTAAGAGGCTTTCAAACCTCAAAATGCTTGTCTAACATTTCAAAGTTAGGTTATAATACAAAAGGTTAATATTTGTTAAAAATCAATTTTCTTTTCTAAATGAAAAATATTTATGCACAAAAAACGTGATAAAAGTAATGATGCAAATACAACAAAGTTGGGCAACAGCCTTGTTTAGATTAGGAATTTCCTGCAAAAAGCTGTCTTTAGGCAAAGCTTCTGAGAGGTGTACCAATCGTACAAACAAGGCAAGTAATCCCATATTTACAAAATAAAGCACAATGTAAGAAGAAAAAGCTTTGCTATATTCTTTCCAGAAACATCCATGACTTTGAAAGACATAATACCTCATTGTCATAATGGAAATATTGATGTTGACCAAATTCATCAATAATAGGGAAATTTGTTCTCTGCCGGAAGTAACATATAAAAAAGCATAATAAATCAAAAAAGACGTAGCCGTATTAAATCCGCCAACCAATAAAAAACGTAATCTCTGATCTATCCGAAACCAGATGTTTTCTAATTTGAAATAAAGCTCTTTAATCATGTTGTAGTCTTTCTAAAAGCGTTTTGTTGAGTGCAGTCTGCAGTTCTGCCGTACGGGCAGGGTTCAGAATATTCGTATCAAAGACATTTTGCATATCGTTCTTATCAATTTCCGGCATGCCGGGGTGAATCATAATTTCCAAATAATCATAACCTTGAGGAACAACATAACTACTCAACTTTTCTTCCGTAATGTCACAAGTATAAAGCATGCTGAAAAATCGCCCCTTGCTTGGATATCGATTCCACCACGTTAAAAGTTGCAAAATAATATATTTAATCACACCTCCGCTTTTGAAACAGGAGTAATCTTTGACTTGTCGCAAAGTGTCAAAGGCGTTTTCATTGAGTGTCCGAATACGTGGAATTTTGTATTGCTCGCTTAATTTTTTCACAACTGTAAAGATCAAGGGAATAACGTGAATATGGCGGTGGCTATCTATGTGTGAGAGCTTCACCCCCATTGCCAGAGCTTTTTTGATCTGAGCTTCAGTCTCTTTTTGTACTTCTTGCCGAAGTTCTTTTGGCTTCAAAAAAGATAACAATAACAACTTTACAAACCCACAAGAAAATTTCCCGTCTTTTCCGGTTAATAAAGGCAATTCTGCTGCAGGGAGGGTAGGGTATTCATTGGTCAAATTAAGATGTAGCCCAAGATTAAGATTTGGCATTTCTTTGGCCATTGCTACAGCTTCCTCTACATACGTCTGGTTGACCATCAGACTGGTAGAGTTTAGTCCGCCTTCCAGGTGAGCTTTCCTTATTGCCAGATTAACCCCATGGCTAATCCCAAAATCATCAGCATTTAAGATAATTCTTGTCATTATTTGTTCTCGTTATCTTTGGTTAGGTAATCAGCCATATAAAGAGGGCGCTTTTTGACTTCCATGTGTATTTTGCCGATATATTCCCCGATAATGCCCAAAGCAATCAGAATCACCGATCCCAAAAAAGAAAGCATAACCATAATGGTTGCATACCCTGGGGTGCGATGTTGGATAATGTAATATTCAATAATAACATACATTGCCATAACAAAAGAAAGAAAAGCCCCTAAAAGCCCAAGCCAAGTTGCAAGACGAAGCGGACGTACCGAAAATTGTAAAATACTGTCTGCTGCCAAAGAAAAGCTTTTAATAAAATTGTATTTTGATGTTCCGCTAAAACGTGACGGAGCCACAAAATCTATTGTTTTCACTTTATCTGTCGGGCTAATCCAACTTAACAATCCACGAAACAACCGATCGTGCTCATTAAATCCCTTTAGGAAATCTACATATCGTCGGTCTAACAAGCGAAAGTCAGGAGATTTTGCAGGAATTTTTGTATCGGAGAGCCAATTTAATACTTTATAAAATAGTGCTGCACAGAATTTATAAAAAGGTCTTTCATCAACGTTATCCGTACGCCGACTCAGAACCACTTCAGCGCCGTTTTGCCACTCCTTAATCATCAGCGGGAGATAAAGTGGTGGATGTTGTAAATCTGCATCCATAAAAATAACGGCATCACCCAAAGCATAATCCATCCCGGCAGTCATTGCAATTTCATGTCCGAAGTTGCGTTTGAGATTGACAATTTTTACATCGGCGTCTTTCTTTTGCAACTTTGCAATTTCTTTTAGGGTTGTATCGGCAGATCCGTCATTAACAAACAGGTATTCAAAATCATAAGTGTCTGCAAAACCTTCATACTTTTTAGTGTTTTTCACCAATTCTTTATACAAAGCAGCAATATTTCCCTCTTCATTGTAGGCGGAAATTACAATGCTTATAATTTTTTTAGTCATGTTCACTCCCTCTATAATAACCGTAGTAAATCTTCTTCACTTTCTTACGACCAAAAGCATTTCTAAATTCTAAAGAAACTTCTTCTGGTTTTGTTACTTTATCTGCATAATCCTGAGTAAAACTTGCATAATCAATCGGATTTTCCGTAACAATTAAAGCACCGGCACGTTTAAAATCAGCCTCATCAATCCACGGATTTCGCCGTGGAACACCCCAAATAACAGGTGCCGGTTTATCTTCGCTTTTTAAGACTATAATACTGGATAACCATACATCCCCCACCACATATTGAAGCGGACGCTCGGTTTCTTGATGCCATTTTTGCGTATATGTTTTGGCAAAGGTGGCTCCGTCCAATCTATATTTGGGGCTGACTGTCAAAACTAAAACGGCGGTATAAATCAGTGCAAACAAGGTCATTAGTATATAGACGCCCTTTTGGGTCTTTTTAAAAAGTTTGGGTGTTATGGTTACATCAAAATGGCTAAAAAGAAGAATTCCCGTCATATACAAAATCGGAAATCCCCACATGCTCTTCACATAACTTCCGCTGATAAAACTATATACAACCACGAAAAGTAACGGAAAGACGCCGAGGAAAAAAAGAAAACGTTTTTGAAATAGAGAAAGCTCAGTTCTGCTTGGTAATTTAAATACGGTGAAAAATACCACAAGAGTGCCTGCCATATATAAGAGCATAGAGGCAAAAAATTTCAAAGGATAAACAAAATGTGTCAGCCAAGCCCAATTTCCCCACGATTCGTTTGAAATTGTGCGGGATGAAAAATATTCCAAAACAAAGAAATTTTTTTGTGCTAACCAATAAAAATGTGGTGTAACGAGTGCAACGAAAAAGAGCAAAGTCAAATAAGGTTTGTATGTTTTCAGGCTGGCACGTCCCTGCGGAGTTGAAATAAGCACCAACGCAATGCCTAAAAGCTGCAATCCACTGACATATTTGTTTAAAATATTTAAAGCACAACACAAACCTGTTGCTAACCAGAAAGAAAGTTTATTTTCTGTCATGGCTTTATAAAAATAATAAGCGGTGGCCGGCCAGATAGCTAACGAGAGAACGTTTACATTATATTCCGGTGAAACGTAACCATAAAAAATTACGCCTTCTAAAAGCATAACCGATAAAACAGCCTTCTCTACACTCAAAAAACACTTTGCCAATCGGTATAGATAAATGAAACCAACCAAAACAGCAGTTTGGCTGAGTAAGTAAATGGATTTTAAACTTCCTCCCAAGAGGAGGTAATAGGCATAGGCAGGAAAGCCGGACAATGGAGGATGTTTGTTTGTTCCCCATAAACAATACTTTCCCCACCAGACCGCCTCCATGCTATCCATCGGCGCACCTGCCCGAAACATTGGAAGTACGCTCCAAACCGTAAAATGAAGTATTAAAAACAATAAGAAAGGATGTTTGTTCCAAAGTTGATTAAATAGTTTAAGCATTTATCCTCCGCTAGAAAGTTCCTACCCATTAGATGGTAAAAAATGTTTTTTAGCAAGCATATTTTGCGTCTTACGCCCTAATTTATAATAAAATCCGTATGAAATAAATATAATAAGGGGGTAATCAAAATTTTCTGTTGCCTTTTAAATGCGAATGATATTAACTGAAACAAATTTTTCATATTGTTTTATTCATATAAAAGGAACTTTAAGATGAAAACAAGTAAATTTTTGAACAGTCTTTTAGAGCGTGCTGCTCAAAAGCCTAAGACTATCGTATTGCCCGAAGGGGAAGATGAGCGTATTCTCGCTGCAGCACATGCTATTGCTGAAAATCATGCTGCAAAGTTGATTATTCTTGGTCAACCGGAAGAAATTAAAAGCTATTATGCAGCGCATAATTGGTCTATGGACGGTATAGACATTATTACACCGGAAAAATCTCCTAAATTAGAAGAATATGCCCACCTTTTGTATGAGTTGCGCAAGGCTAAGGGAATGACCGAAGAAGAAGCTCATAAAATGGCTTTGAACTATAACTATTTCGGCACATTGATGATTAAGGCTGGTGATGCTGACGGTATGGTTTCCGGGGCTAATCACTCAACGGCAGATACCGTTCGTCCGGCTTTGCAGATTATCAAGTCCGCTCACAAAGAACGCAGTGTGTCATCTGCTTTGATCTTGGTAGCAAACGATAAGCCGTATATCTTTTCAGATTGCGCAATTATCATTAATCCAAGTGAGCAAGAGTTGGCGGATATGGCTTTGGCAAGTGCCGAAACTGCAATCAAATTTGGTGTTGATCCAAAAGTTGCTATGTTATCTTACTCAACTCGTGGTTCCGGTTCCGGTGGTATGGTGGATAAAGTAAGAACAGCCACCAAATTAGCACAAGATATGTTGCAAGCTGAGGAATATAAGAATTCTCCGATAGTGATTGATGGGGAAATGCAGGCTGATGCTGCTTTAGATACTGTTGTTGCTAAAAAGAAAGCTCCGGATTCTAAAGTTGCCGGACAAGCAGGTGTGCTTATTTTCCCGTGCCTTGAAGTAGGAAATATCAGCTACAAATTGTTGCAACGTCTGTGTGGATGTGAAGCCTATGGGCCGATGTTGCAAGGGTTAAATGCGCCGGTAAATGATTTATCTCGTGGTGCATTGACTGAAGATATTGTTGGAATGATTGCTATCACAGCTATTCAGGCTGCAAATTAAGATAAAGGAACAATAAATATGAAAAAAATTCTCGTTTTGAACTCCGGTTCATCTTCTCTTAAGTATCAGTTATTTAATGTGGAAGGTGATAAGTATGACGTTGTAGCAAAAGGCGTTGCTGATCGTATCGGTATTCAAGGTTCTCTTGTGGAAATTAAATTCCCTAACGGTGAAAAGCGGAAACGTGAAGTTGCTCTTCCGACTCATAATGAAGCTATCAATGAAGTATTTAATGAATTGCTAAACGGTGTGTTGACGTCCATGAATGAAATTGACGCTGTCGGGCATCGTGTCGTTCAAGGTGGTGATATTTTCAAGAAATCCGAATTGGTAAACGATACCGTTATCAATCAGATTGAAGAATTGGCAGAATTAGCTCCGTTGCATAATCATGCTAATGTATTGGGGATTAAAGCTGTTGCTAAATTATTACCGAACGTTCCGCAAACGGTTGTATTTGATACCGCATTCCATCAGACCATGCCTAAAGAAGCTTATCTTTATGCTCTGCCTTTGGAACAGTATACCAAACATAAAATCCGTCGTTATGGTTTTCACGGTACATCTCATAAATATGTTGCCGAAAAAGCTGCTGAACTCATTGGCAAAAAAGGAAAAATCATCACTTGTCACTTGGGCAACGGTGCGTCTATCTCTGCAGTTAATAACGGTATTTGTTTGGATACCTCTATGGGCTTTACACCGCTTGCCGGGTTGGTGATGGGAACACGTTGTGGAGATATAGATCCATACATTCCGCTCTATATCTGCAAAACACAGAACAAAACGCCTGATGAGGTAAATGAAATCCTGAATAAGAAAAGTGGTATGTTTGGCTTATGTGGGTATTCTGATAACCGTGATGTTGAAGTTCGTTACGGAACGGATGAAAAAGCAACATTAGCAATGGATACTTATGTACGCAGCATTATTCGTTTTATCGGATCGTATATTGCTGTTTTAGGTGGCGTTGATGCTATTGTATTTACCGCGGGTATTGGTGAGAACGGTTCATTGTTGAGAAAGCTTGTTTTGGAACGTCTAAGCTACTTAGGAATTACCCTTAATGAAGAAAAGAACAATGAACGTGGTCATATTGCGGAAATATCTACTGCAGATTCCAAGGTCCGCGTCTTTGTTATCCCAACAGATGAAGAATATATGATTGCCAAAGATACAATGCAAATTGTTTTTGGTGCATAG
>CAYPIZ010000044.1:0-6074 GCA_964410935.1 uncultured Acetobacter sp.
CATAATATTTAATTTTAAATAATTCGGTTTATAATTTTTTTGTCGTTAAGGAGAATAGCATATTTTTGTCCTTTCGTCAAGAGATAACGAAAGCACTTTTTACATATTTCAGTCTGGAAAGGGAGGTTACTTACGGAGTTTGATGTTTCCCCAGCCGGAAACCGGTTTGGGTGTTGCGGTGCTGGAAGTCTCTGCCGCAGAAGAGGGGACAACTTCCGGCTTTTTCCAATTCATCACCGGGGCGTTCTCCCGCTTTTTCTTTTCCAGCAATTCTTCTTCCGTCGGGGTGGCAGGGGTGCCGTTGGCGACGGTCTGCTTCAACAACGTGGGGGAGTTAAACGGTTCGGTGGTCTTTTCCAACCGATTGATCACGTCATCAATGATGTTTTGCTTGATGTTAAAGGAATCGTATTTCCCCGCATAGTAAACCGTAAACGACGGGCAGGGGGAAGAAAGCAAAACGTCGGTATAATCCACCCCACGGACAAAACGTAACATAATCCGCGGTTCTATCCGACAGCTGGACGGCGTGGTGATGATGTTCGGCCCTTGGGAAAACAGCGCTTCATAAGAGGTCAGAATCTGCCCGTTGTCCAACTCTCCGCAATAATCCACCACGGCAAAGTTGTTGAGGGTGTAGCCGGTGTATTCTTCCGGCCGTCTGTCCACCCGATAGCAGAAAACCTGCTCCGCATTCACCAGATTATAGGCGGCAAGCGGGGCAATCCGCGAGGTGATAAAAGGGATAATGCTCTTTTTTGCGGTGAGCTTCGGTTTCTGTGTCGGGCCGGCCATTGCGTCCGGCGGTAAGGCGTCATCAATATCCCCCAGCCCCAATAAAGCCGGCGGTAAATCCAACTGCGCCGCAGCCGTTGATACCCACATCCCACATAAAAGCCCAAGCAAAATAAATTTTCGCATATCAAGCACTCCTAAATCCTTTTTATCTACCATAGCTTAGCAGCTGTTAAAAAATTATGAAACAAAAAAGAAAAAAACTTGCGGATAAATGTTTTTTTTAAGACTTCGTTTAGATATTGACAGTTATGCTGGATTTAATATAGTTCGTGCCGCTTGGCAGATATTTTTTTTGAATAGGATGATGAATATGTGGACTTTTTGGTCGTACGAGCCGGAAACGGTTCCTTTGAGAGCATTGGTTGCTTTTTTGATTGCATTTTTGGTTTCTTTGCTTTGCGGCGGACAGCTTATCTCTTTCTTAAAAGGGCATGAAAAGGGCGGCCAGCCGATCCGTAGTGACGGGCCGCAATCCCATATTACCGAGAAAAAGGGCACGCCGACCATGGGCGGACTCCTGATTTTGGGGACATCCTTGTTGGCTATGCTCATCTGCGCTAACGTTAAGCAGCACTTTGTGTGGATCTCTATGTTGGTGCTGATTGTTTACGGGATCACCGGGTTTGCCGATGATTATGTTAAAGTGAAAAAACAGACTCCGAATGCCATGACGGCAAAAATGAAACTGTTTATCCAATTTGTGGCGGCGGTGCTTGCCGTGAGTGTGATTAGTGCCGCAACGCCAAACTCTATTGAGAGTATGCTCTTTATCCCATACACCGGTTGGTCTTTCCAGCTTTCCTGGGTGTATATTCCGTTTGCGCTGATTGTGATTTCCGGAACGTCAAATGCGGTGAACCTCAGCGACGGGCTGGACGGACTTGCCGCCGGTATGCTGGCGATTGTCTTTTCTTTGTTTATGGTGGTTGCCTTTGTGACCGGCTATCCGGCTTTTAGTGAAACGGTGGTGCCGTATATCCCGAGAAGTGCGGAAATGGCTGTGGTGGCTGCGGCTCTGGTGGGCGGATGCCTGGGCTTTCTGTGGTTTAACCTCAAAAAAGCACGCGTGTTTATGGGGGATACCGGTTCTTTGGCGCTGGGTGCGGTGCTCGGGGTGATGGCGGTTATCTTAAAACACGAGGTTGTTTTGGCTATTGCCGGAATCGTCTTTGTGGCAGAAACCGTTTCCGTGATGATCCAAGTGGCTTACTTTAAGAAAACCGGCAAGCGCTTTTTCAAAATGGCCCCGATACATCACCACTTTGAACAACTGGGGTGGAGCGAAGTTAAGGTGGTTTATACCTTTTGGGGTGTGACACTTTTGGCATCCCTTCTGGCGTTGCTTTCTTTGATGTGAGGAGAATTAAATGGTTTCTTTAGCCCGACATAGTAGAAACAAAATCGCAAACTGGTGGTGGACGGTTGATAAAATCTCCTTCTCGTTGACAATCTTTCTTATTTTTATCGGGCTTATGCTGGTGCTTTCCGCCAGCCCGTCAGCGGCACACCGTGACCGCCTGTTGGATGAATTTGCGTTTGTGAAAAAACAAGCGGTGTTTATCGTGGTGGGGCTGGGGATTCTGATCGGTGTTTCCATGCAGGGCTTGCGCAATATCCGTCGGTTGGCGGTGTTGGGCTTTTTGTGTGCTTTTGTCGGTGTGTGTTTAACCTATGTCGTCGGGGATTCAACCAAAGGTGCGGCGCGGTGGATTAAGTTTGCCGGTTTTTCTTTGCAACCGTCAGAATTCATCAAGCCGATGTTTATTGTGGTGACGGCGTGGTTGCTGGATGCCGGAAAGCGAATTGAGGATTTCCCGGGGAAACTTTTATCTTTGGGGGCTTTTTTTATTACGGCAGGCGTGGTGTTCTGCC
This sequence comes from uncultured Acetobacter sp., assembly GCA_964410935.1. Taxonomy (GTDB): domain Bacteria; phylum Pseudomonadota; class Alphaproteobacteria; order RF32; family CAG-239; genus CAG-267. Next base: position 2,671 of record CAYPIZ010000044.1, read on the forward strand.
AGCCGGACTTGGGCATGACACTGTTGATTTCCGCCGTATGGTGTATGCAAATGTTTTTGGCGGGCTTGCCGATTTGGATTTTGGGCTTTTTAGGAATTACCGGCGCGGTGTTTATCACGACGGCATATTTCTTTTTAGCACATGTGCATGATCGTATAGACCGCTTTTTGGCTTCTGAAAACGAAGTCGGGTCGCAAATTCAAAAATCCATGGATGCTTTTGCTAACGGTAACCTTTTGGGCACAGGCCCCGGGGGCGGCGTGGTAAAGATGAGCTTCCCGGATGTGCATACGGACTTTATCTTTTCCTTAGCCGGGGAAGAATGCGGCGTGTGGCTGACCACCTTGATTGTGGTGGTGTTTGCGGCTTTGGTGGTGCGCTGTATGATCATGTCCACCCGAGATAGAAATTTATTTTGTATGTATGCGGCTTCCGGTCTGGCTGCCTCGCTGGGCGGACAAGCCGTGGTTAATATGTGTTCGGCTTTGCAACTGATGCCGGCAAAAGGAATGACGTTGCCGTTTGTTTCTTACGGTGGCTCTTCCATGCTCGCCAGCTGTCTCTCTATGGGGATGTTGTTGGCTTTGACGCGGAAAAATGCGGTTGCGGAAGATAAGGACGACAGATAAAAGGAGAGGAAGATATGGTTGAGTTACTCAAAAAATTGTTTCGTGAAAAAAGCGCTATCTTACAAATGTTGCCGGAAGTGCGCGGGCAGTATATAGAAAAGGCCAAGCTTTCCAAACACACTTGGTTTGGTGTGGGCGGTCCGGCAGAGGTGCTTTATATTCCGGCAGATGCCGATGATTTGAAAATGTTTCTGATGCGCAAACCGGCGGCTGTTCCGGTAACGGTTATCGGGGGCGGGTCTAACCTGCTGGTTCGTGACGGCGGTATCCCCGGCGTGGTGATCAAACTGGATAACCCTCATTTTCAGCAGATCAGCTTTAACGGGGAAGAAGTGACCGTTGGGGCAGGGCTGCGCAATGTGGATTTGAAAAAAGCCTTGCTGGCCCACCAACTTGGCGGTTTGGAATTTATCTGTTCCGTCCCCGGGAGAATCGGTGGCCTGTTGCGGACCAATGCCGGTTGTTTCGGGAAAGCCGTGGGGGATGTCTTTGTAAAAGCGCACATCATGAATGAATGGGGACAGATTTATGAAACCGGGCCGGAAGATTTTAATTTTTCTTATCGGTCGAGCATGTTTCCGGAAGATTGGATTGTGCTTGATGCCACGTTAAGAGGTGTGGCCTCTGATACGGATACAATCAAAAAAGTGATGAACGAGCAACTGGAATATCGTAAAGCGCACCAACCGCTCAACAAAAAGACGGCAGGGTCTACGTTCAAAAATCCGGAAGGGCTTTCCGCCTGGAAGCTGATTAAGGAATCCGGCTGTGCCGATTTGAAAGTCGGTGGGGCAGAAGTTTCTGACGTGCATTGTAACTTTTTGATCAACAACGGGACGGCTACGGCGGAAGATCTGGAAGAATTGGGTGAGCTGATTGTGGAAACGGTGAAAAAGAAAACCGCTATCACGCTGGAATGGGAAGTCCGTCGTATGGGGGTGAAAAAATAAACCATGACGGAAACAAAAAACGCTAATCTTTTGAAAAATCAGGAAACGGCAGTCTATCCGGAAAAGGAGTGGCTGTATCGGTTGACAGGGGTTTTTGCGGCGTTTTTGGTTATTTTTTCCTTGTCGTTGACGGCGATGAGCGTGCGGGATAATCTGTTGGGCGAACAGTTCAACAAGGTGATGCAGGTTATCTATAAAACCTCCGCAAAGTATGGCATGTATGTGGAAGACGTGATTGTGGAGGGCAATTACCGGACCTCTTATGAAGATTTGATCTCTGCCCTTAATTTTTCCGAAAACGAGAGTATCCTCGGGGTGGATATTGCCAAACTGCAAACGCAGATTGAACAGCTGACCTGGGTGAAAAGTTGCGTGGTCAAAAGAAGTTTCTTCCCCAATAACATTTTGGTGAACATTGAAGAACGTCAGGTGAAAGCAATTTGGGAATACGAAGGGCGGTTTTATCCGGTCGATTCGGAAGGAAACGTGATTGAGGTGGAAGAATATGAACCTGATGCTCCGTTGCTGTTGCTCTCGGGCGAGGGAGCTCCGCATCATCTTGCCGAATTGCTGGCAGTGGTGAATACGGACGAAGATCTGGCAAAACTCTTGAAAGCGGCGATTTATGTTTCCGAAAGACGGTGGAATTTGGTCTTTGCCGGCGGGGTAAACGGTGTTGTGGTCAAATTGCCGGAAAAAGATTTTGCCGAAGCGTATAAAAAAATTGCGTTATTAAACAAAAGAATGGGAATTTTTAAACGTAAATTAACTTCCATTGATGTAAGGTATGGTAACAGAATTGTGGTAGACCTTGATAAATCTGTTGAAGATTTAATGTTTAAATAATTGAAAAGAGGAGTAAAATGAGCCATTCTTTTAACAGATCGCCAATTATTGCGGCTCTTGATATCGGAACATCAAAGGTGTGTTGTATTATTGCTCGTGTTTCCCGCGATAAGCATATTTCTATCCTGGGGTACGGTTATTATGCCGCCAAGGGGATGAAAAACGGCGTTGTGGTGGACGTTAATCAAGCAACGATTGCGGTTTGTAATGCCGTAGAGGCTGCCGAGCAAATGGCTAATGAGCGGATCACCAATGTGATTGTCAATGTCTCCGGTGAGCGGACACGCAGCGTGATCAGAAGTTCTATCGTCGGGTTGCATAAAAACCGTCCGGTAAGTGATGAAGATGTTAAAAAAGTGACCGATAAAGGCCTGATGAAAGTGAATGTGGAAGGGAACGAGCCTATCCACTTTTTGACTATGGGCTACCATGTTGATAATTGCGAAGAAGTGAAGAACCCGATCAATATCTACGGTGATAATCTGAGTGTGGATATCCTGTTGGGGTTGTATCCGAAACCGATGTATAAAAATTTGGCTCTGGTGGTTGAGAGTTCTCACCTGGATGTGGAAATGCGTGCCTTTTCGGCGTATGCTTCCGGTTTGGCTTGCTTGGTGGAAGATGAGCGTGAACTCGGTGCTACGGTGATTGATATTGGTGGTGGAACGACCAGTATTGCCACCTTTAAGAACGGACACCCGGTTTATTTTGCCTGCCTGCCGGTGGGCGGTATCAACGTGACCAACGATATTGCCCTGGGGCTGACCACCTCTTTCAGCTATGCAGAAGAGATTAAAAACCGTCACGGTTGTGCTTTTCTTATCAGTCAAGATGAACAGGAAACCATTAACGTTTATCCGGTTGGCGAAGAGGATGACAGCAACATCAAACAAATCTATCGTTCCGATTTGATTAACATTATCTCTCCCCGAATTGAAGAAATTTTTGAATTGGTGGGGCGCAAGCTTGATGAAGCCGG
>CAYPIZ010000044.1:6174-7984 GCA_964410935.1 uncultured Acetobacter sp.
GACGGAATTTTTGCAAAAATTTTCGAGTTATTTAAAAAAACCTGCTAGTTGCTAACTAAAACTTAAATAATTGAAAGCTAAAATCCCCTCAAATGGAATTTAGCTTTTTTTAGTTATGGAGAAAAAATATGCTTAATCTTGCTGTCGGGGACACAAACTTCACACAACTTAAACCAAGAATTACAGTTATCGGTGTCGGTGGTGGCGGCGGTAATGCGGTCAGCAACATGATGTCCAAAAATCTGGAAGGGGTAGATTTTGTTGTTGCCAATACCGATGCGCAAGCTTTGGCACTTTCTCCGGCAACCAGAAAAATCCAACTCGGGTTGGAAATCACCCAAGGCCTTGGGGCCGGTGCCAGACCGGAAGTCGGGAAAATGGCCGCAGAAGAAGCTAAAGAAGATATTGCACAAGAATTAGAAAATTCCAACATGGTGTTTATTACGGCCGGTATGGGCGGCGGCACAGGGTCAGGGGCTGCTCCGGTTGTGGCAAAAATTGCCAAAGAAAAGGGTATCCTGACAGTGGGCGTGGTCACCAAACCGTTTGCCTTTGAAGGTAAAAAGAGAATGGAAAATGCCGAGAATGCTTTGGCCACCTTTATCAATGAAGTAGACAGCATTATCGTTATTCCAAACCAAAATCTGTTTCGTATTGCCGATAAGAACACAACTTTGAAAGATGCCTTTGTTAAGGCTGATGAAGTGCTTTATGACGGGGTTCGCTCCATTACGGATTTGATGATTATGCCGGGGCTGATTAACCTTGACTTTGCCGATGTGAAAAAGATTATGGCAGACGGCGGTAAGGCCATTATGGGCACGGGTGAGGCCGAGGGCGAAGACAGAGCCCGTGTTGCGGCAGAGCAAGCGCTTTCTAACCCGATTTTAGATGATTGCTCCATGAAAGGGGCAAAAGGCGTGTTGATTAACATTGCCGGCGGTTCGGATATTACTTTGATGGAAATTGATGAGGCCGTTAATATTATTAAAGAAGAAGTCAGCGACAGTGCAGAGTTGATTTTCGGTTCCAGCTATGATGACACCCTTTCCGGAAGGATTCGCGTTTCTATCGTGGTAACGGGGATTGATGACGAAGCCACTCCGGTGGTTAGAAAACCGGTAGCCACAACGTATGTTAATCTGAATGCGGAAGAACCGAAAGCCGAAGCTCCTGTTGTGGCAGAGCCGGAACCGATTGTTGAAGAAGCGGAAACACCTGCTCCTGAAACGGTTGAGGAGGAAAAACCGGCCATCCTTTCTAATGTGATTGAACTCAATCAGCCGAAGGCCGTAGAGGAGTCCGAACCGGAAATGTTTGCAGAACTCAAAGAACAGCCGGAAGAACCACGCGTTCCTTCTGCTCTGTTTAGCGCGATTATCAATCCGGTGGTTGCAAACACCGAAGAAAGCGCAGATGTTCAGAGCGAACTTTCCGAAGTTAAAACGGAAAAAACTTTCAAGCCGACGGCAGATATCCATATTATTGAAGAAGAACCGCGACTCTTCCCGGATCAAGGTGAAGCAGAGCTGATCTCCGAACGCAAGGCTCGTGAAGCCCGTGCGGAAGCTGAAGCTCAGGCTATGATCGAAGATGAAGATCCGGCCCCACGTCAGACTTTTATTGACAAGATTTTAGGGCGTTCCCGTCCGAAAACCAAAGCAACGGTAAAGCCGGTGGTTATGCCGAAGTTTGATGAAATTGAGGAGTTTGCCGAAAAGGAAAGCGAAAGCAATGATGATTTGGAAATCCCTTCCTTTTTGAGAAGAAGATAATTATTATTTCCCAGACTTGTTAAAGCGCGGTGAGG
>CAYPIZ010000045.1:0-1509 GCA_964410935.1 uncultured Acetobacter sp.
AATGTTGTTTTTGCAACTTGCGGAGCAGCATATTGCGTTTCAAACGGCTGAGGTGATCAATGTATAAAATGCCGTGCAGGTGATCAATCTCGTGTTGCAAAATCACTGCCAGATACTCCGTCGCTTCCAAAACCTGAGGTTTCCCCTGATAGTCCAGATATTCCACCGTAACGGCGGCAAAACGCTCCACCTCGGCACTCACCCCGGGGACGGATAAACACCCCTCGTTAAAGAAAATCGTTTCATCGGAAGTCTTGGTAATCACCGGGTTGACCAAATACAGCGGATGCGGCCCCGGTTCTCCGTTCTCACCGACTTTATCGTCCACCACGATTATCTTTTTGCTCACCCCGATTTGCGGTGCGGCCAAGCCTACGCCTTTGTCGGCATACATGGTTTCCAACATATCGTCCAAGAGCTTGCGAACCTCATCGGTAACGGCAGCCACAGGGGCGCATTCTTCGCTTAAAATCTTATCCGGATAGGTGTAGAGCTTGAGTTTGGTCATAATGACTTAGATCCTTATTTGTTTTGCAATCTGGTCTAACAGGGCGTTAATCATCTTCGGTTCGTTCTTGGTGAAGAAGGCATAAGCCAGATCCACATATTCCTGAATAATCACTTTGGTGTCAATGTCGGTGGTGTACGCCAGCTCATACACGGCACACAGCAACAGAGCCTGCATGGTGGCGCTCATGTGATCATAGGAAGAAGCTTCTTTTAAGAAAGAACGCAGAGAATTTTCCAACTCTTCCTTTTTGTTATGTACGCCATAAACCAAGGTTTCAAAATAGGGCTTGTCCATTTCTTCCAGCTCAACGGCCTGTTCCCCGTTTAAGGCATCTTCTTCTATGGCATAGCGGCCGATATTCCCACTGGTGAAATCTGCCACAACTTCATCAACGCTCAAGTCGGTAAAAGCGATCATATATGCAGCTTGTACGGCAGCCAAACGGGCACCGGATTTTTTTCTTATTTTTTCAGAAACGAATTTTGTCATCTTTCATACCTTAGGTTATGTTTTATCTGTTACGAGTTGATTTTAGAAACAAATTCTTCAAAATCTTTGACGTCTTTGAAGTCTTTGTACACGGAAGCAAAGCGGATATACGCTACTTTATTGATTAACACAAGCTTATCCATCACTTTTTCACCAATGGTGGTGGTGGAAATTTCCGACACACCGAGGTTTTCCAGCTCACGGCGAATTTCATCAACCAGCTGTTCCACATCATAAGCGGAAATCCCGCACTTGCTGACGGCCAGCGTGATTGAGCGAAAGAGCTTGTCCCGATCAAACAACACACGTTCCCCGTTCTTCTTAACAACGGTCAATTCTTGAATTTCCACCCGTTCAAAGGTGGTAAACCGTGCACCGCAATCCGGACATTCCCTCCGCCGTCTGATGGCAGCTTCGTCCGGTGTATCGCGTGAATCTTTCACCTGAGTGTTACTCTTCCCGCAAAACGGACATTTCATTTTTGTTGCTCCTTTATCTATCAACTTTGG
>CAYPIZ010000045.1:1609-6674 GCA_964410935.1 uncultured Acetobacter sp.
GTTTCCACCGATAGCCGTCAGGTGGATGCACACACGCTGTTTATTGCCCTGAAAGGCGAAAAATTTGACGGACACGATTTTGTGGCAGATGTGATACAAAAGGGGTGTCCGCTGGTGATTGCGGAAAGGGAAATTCCCTCAGTGGCGGCAGACAAGGTGATTGTGGTGGAAGATTGCCTCAAAGCGTATGGCAAACTGGGGCAGTACAATCGGCGGTGTTACAAAGGGACGGTGATTGCCTTAACCGGCAGTTCCGGTAAAACCACCACCAAAGAAGAGCTCAAAGCGGCGTTGTCGGTTTATGCACCCACCTATGCTACCAGTGGCAATTTTAATAGTTTTATCGGGGTGCCGCGGTCACTGTTGGATATTGATATGAACAGCCGTTATGCCGTGATAGAAATGGGCATGTCCTCGTTGAAAGCGATTGAATATCTGGTCAGCTTGGCGGAACCGGAGGTTGCCGTGGTGACCAATGTCTTCCCGATGCATATTGAATTTTTGAAGACGATTGACAACATTGCCACCGCCAAGGCAGAAATTTTTTCCGGTTTGAACAAGGGAATTGCCGTTTATAATGAGGACAGCCTCTCGCATGAAATTTTGGAGCGGGAAGCCCAAAAATATGCCACGAAGATTTATCGTTTCGGCAAGGCACATCACAGCCCGCTTCCGCTTTGTTTGGCAGAAGAGGGAGAGCATCATCTCTACAATGCCTGGTGCGTTCTGGCGGTGTTGGAAGCGCTTGGCCTGGACGGGGAAAAGGCGCTGCCGGTGCTCAATAATTTCGGTGCACTGGAGGGCAGGGGGAAGAAACATCACCTCACCCTGAACGGCAGGAAAATTCTTTTGATTGATGACAGTTATTCCGGCCAGCCCGATGCCATGAAATTGGCCATTCGGACTTTGGCAAAAACACCCGTTCCCCCACACGGACGGCGGATTGCCCTCATCGGGAAAATGGCAGAACTCGGGGATTACACCGTGCAGGCGCATCGTGAAGTCGGACAACTTTTGCGACAGGAACATATTGACGTGGTGATCGGCGTTTGCCCGGAAACCAAGGATATCCTTGCCGAACTGGCGCCGGAAACCGAGAAGTATTACTTTGATAAATCTGATGAAGTAACTGATTTTCTTCTAAAAACAGTTCTTCGCGACGGTGACGTTCTGCTCATTAAAGGGGCACACTATTCCTCCGCCGTGTACAAAGTTGCCGCTAAACTGATTGCCGGCTGAGTAGCTTTTGATGAACCGCGGGTTCTTGCCCAGATTGGAGAGCAGTTCATAGGCGATGGCTCCGGCATCACGGGCCACTTCATCGGCGCTGTAATCATCATTGATGAGGTAGGCAAAATCGCCGACTTTGAGAGCCGGAACGTTGGTCACGTCACAAATCACGTTATCCATGGAAACACGGCCTAAAATCGGGCAGAAAATCGGCGTACCGTTTTGGTAGAAAATCACTTTACCGTGATTGGAGAGTGTGCGTGGAAGCCCGTCCCCGTAGCCGATGGAAACAATGGCGGTCTTCATCTGAGCCGGCGCACGAAACGTTGCCGAATAGCCCACAAACTCCCCACGGGCGAGGTCTTTAATCTGCAAGACCGGTGCTTTGAGTTCCAACACGTTTTGCATAATGTTTTCCCGATACGGTGCGGTGTTAATGCCATACATTGCCGCCCCCAGACGCACCATGTCAAAATGGAAATCCGCCCCGAGGAACACGCCGTCAGAGGCCGATAACGTGGCAGGTGTGTGGGCAAAAAAGCGCTCTTTGACGGCTAAAAAGTTTTTCAGCTGATGATCGTTCATAAAGTGCGCACATTCATCGGCACAGGAAAGGTGTGACAACACAAAAGCAAAGCTTTGACGCTGGGCCTCGGTCAGCTTTTCCAACTGCTCAACCGTAAAGCCCAGACGGTTCAAACCGGTTTCCACCTGGATTAACGGGCGAATCCCCTCAATCCGATTGGCTTCCCAAAAAGCCAGCATCTCCGGAGAGCAGATAACCGGTGTGAGGCGGTGTGCTTGAAAATATGCCAGACTGTCTTCCCCCACGCCTTGCAGAGCATAAATTTCCGCCTCCGGTGCATACGGGCGAATGATTGCCCCTTCCGAGCCGTGTGCCACAAAAAAGTGACGACAACCGGCTTCGTTATACAAGGCCGCTACAACCTCTTTTGCCCCCAAGCCGTAGGCATCATCTTTGACAACGGCAGCCGCAACGGCAGATTGGGCAAGTTGTTGTAATGTCCGGTAATTGGCAATGATTTTTTTTAAGTTGATATTTAGTACCGGGGTGGTATATAAAGACATTATCGTGCGTCCTCAATAAGGTTAAAAACTTCATGCAGTTTATTGATACACATCTCCATTTGCAAGATTTTAAAACGGCTTTTGCACCGTTGCTTTTACCGACGTCGCCGCTGGTTCAGGCGGTGGTGGTGACGGCACAAGTTGCGGATTTTAAGCCGGCAGAGGCGTTGAAAAAACAGTATCCGGAACGGCTGAGCGTGGCTTACGGTATTCATCCGTGGTATGTGAACGAGCAGACGGATTTTAGCACGGTGGAACGCTGCTTGCAGGCCGATAAAACGGCATTGGTGGGGGAAATCGGTGTGGATGAGTTGAAAGCACCGGTTTCGGCAGCGCAACGGTACGGCTTTGCGGCTCAGCTGGAACTGGCAGAAAAATATAACCGTCCGGTGATTGTGCATGCGGCAAAGGCTTTTACGGCGCTGAAAGATTTTAGTGCTCCGCTGCAACGGGTGAAGTTTTGTTATCACGGTTTTGTGAAAAATGAGGAACTTTTGCGTTTTATTCTCAACTGTAACGGCTATATCGGGCTCGGGACATTGTTTGCCAAGCAGCCGCAACTCCCCCGTTTATGGTCGATGATGCCGAAAGATAAAATTTTACTGGAAAGTGATGCCCCGTATCGGGTGGCAGAGGACGGCTATTCGGAGCGTATGTGTGCCCTCTTAACGCAGTTGTCCGAGCGGACGGCGACCCCTTTAGAAACATTGCAACAACAACTGATCAAAAATGCGAAGGATTTTATGTCATGTTAGAAGAAAGATTAACCCGAACCATTGCTCTGTTAGGCAAGGAAAAAGCGGAGAAAGTGTTTCAAACCTCGGTGATGATTATCGGCAACGGGGCAGTGGGCGGTTATGCGCTGGAAATGATTGCCCGTCTGGGGTTCGGTAAAATCTTTGTGGTGGATTTTGATTGCTTTGAGCAGAGCAACCTTAATCGGCAAATTCTGGCCACCATGTCCACCCTCGGGCAAAAGAAATGTACGGTTGCCCGTGAGCGTGCACTGTCCATCAATCCGGATGCGGAAGTGATTGCGTTTGATCAAAAAATCAGCTTGGATAATCTGGATTTTATTTTGGAGGCCAAGCCCGATTTTGTGATTGATGCCATTGACGATATGCGGGCAAAAACGGCGCTGATTGCGTTTTTGCAACGGCATGAGATTAAGAGTATTTCCGCTATGGGGGCTGCCCGCAAAACCAAGCCGGAAATGCTGGTGACCACCACACTCAACAAAACGGAAGGATGCCCGATGGCCAAAAAGCTGCGGGATATTCTACGGCATCAAGGGGTGGATATCAAACGGGTAGCGTGTGTGTTTTCAAAAGAAGTGGTGCCGATGGCCAAAGATGCAGCCGGTAATAATGTGCTCGGCTCACTCCCGATGGTGCCGGCGGTGATGGGGACGCTGCTTGCCACTTATGTTTTGGAACAGACGACCCAAGCGGTTTAATTACCACTCTTCATTGAGGCGGTTTACTCTTTCACGTCTTTGCGTTTCGTCGTAATATTGGCTGCTCCGCAAAATATCATAGGCGTTTCTGCCTTTTTTATCGGTAGCGGTGACGCTGGCGCCGTTTTCCAACAGCACTTTGATAATCGCCGGTGAAAGACTGTTCTTCACGGCATACAGCAAGAGGGTGTCGCCGTCTTTATTTCTCATCTCTACATTCGGGTGCGCCTTAAACATTATGGACAGCACATCAGCCGGCATATTCTGTTTTAAGGTGAGCCAAACGGCGTTTTCCCCGTCGTTATCGCTGATTTCCGGATCTGCCCCGTTGAGAATCAAGGCATTGATAAAATCCGAACTCCCGTACGCCTGTATGGCATACATCAAAGGTGTCTGCCCGTTTTCATCTTTCTGATTGATATCCGCCCCGTGAGTGAGCAACAGATCAAGCTTGTTGATCTGCACCGTCGGGAGATACCTTTCATGACTGTAGGTACTTAGATAAATCAATGGCGTTTTGCCCCCCTGACAAGCGGCATTGGTATCGGCTTTTCCGTTTACCAGAGCGGTTATGATATCCACATCGGCGTTGGCTTCCGTGGCTTTTAACAACACGGTGCAACCTTCTTTATCGGTCACGTTAATATCTGCCAGATTTTTGATTGCCGTCTGTATGGAGGACAGCGGATTTTTCAGGTTCAGGCTTTCCAGCAGCAGTGTGTTATATTTGAAGTGATTGTCGGAGATAAAATCAAGCTCGGCTTCCAGACGTTCCGACGGGGTAGCAAACGGTAAAGGTTTATAGTCTTCCATTTCCAGATATTTGCGCTTGTTGTAATAGGTCAAGACGCTGACACCGTCATTATCGGTGGCACGAAAATCCGCCCCTTGGTTGATGAGGTATTTCATCACGGCATCACGTCCTTTTACGGCAGCAGCCATCAACGGCGTGCGCCCTTTTTTATCTTTGGTATTGACTTTTGCACCGCTCTCCAGCAGGGTTTCCATTACGGGGATACTGCCGGTATTATAGGCTGCCAAAGTCAGCGGTTCAAAGCCGAAACTGTTGCGTTGATCATTCCGTAAACCGAATTCCAGCAATGCGGTGATGATATCGGGCTTGCGGGAGAGGGCGGCGGCATGGTGCAACAGGGAGGAGTCATTCTCATCACGGCTTAGGATGTTGCCCCCGTTATTGAGCAACGTATCCACCATTTCTTTGGAGGCATCGGCGGCAATGGCTGCCCGTAGAACATCCTGTGCGGGGATACAATGTGTGGTGGTATCTGC
>CAYPIZ010000045.1:6774-7961 GCA_964410935.1 uncultured Acetobacter sp.
TAACTCGGCACTTCTTCCAAAAATTCCGGCACGTTTTGATTTTTGAGCAGACGATAGTAGAGTTTATCGGCGTTTTTTTTGTCCATATCATAGCGATCTTCGTCATAATCCTCAAACAGCAGAATCTGGCTGACCTGGTGTTTCAACAACAGCGGAATCAATGCGCCGTCATCGGTGGCATCTAAGATAGCCTCGTTATCGAGAATACCGTTGCGGTTGCGGTGATACGGCGTTCCCACGGTGGTGACAGCGCAATTCCACACATACATCGGGGAGAGAAAGACATCAGTCACCAACGTTCCGCCGATTTCACGCACTTTTTCACAAGCCGGCATGGTCTTCTGTATCGGGGCAGCGCCTTGTGAGGCTATTCTTAAATTATCGGGAATTTCTTTGCCCACCATTGCCAGCAGAAACAAAAGCATCATCGCCCACACTCTGCCGTATTGATTATCGGTATGGGCCAAATACTTTGACTGTTTCAGCTTTTCTTCCACCACGCAGAGTACCGGCGGAATGGCATAAATCAGCTGATAATAGCTGAATCTTGATGCTCCAAAAGACAGGATAAGCAGCGGTACACCCAAGCACAGGCAAAGTTGCATAATACGGGCATACGGTTTCTTTTTGCACCAGTAGGCTGCAATCAGCAACGACAGAACCGCGAAGAAATGATTGGAAATGATCTCTTGCCAACTCTGTCGAGAGATGGGTCTCATTTCGCTGATACGGTGTCCCCAAACGTTATAGAGTTCGCTATCCATCGGGCTGTTCAAAATATTTGCCCCAAAGATCACCAACACCAGTAAGATGCTCCCCACGGCGGTGCAAATCAAGCTCAGTAATTTTAAGCGGACGGTGTGCAGACGGCTCTTATCCAACAGGTAGAGCGAGGCAAAGATCAAGGCACTAAATGTTACAAATAAAACGGAAGCTCTGCCGTTATCCGGATAAAACCACCCTTGATACGGCGGATCGATGAGCCATAATCCGCAAAGCGCCAGAGCAAAATATTTGCTGATTTTGACGGCCGGCATCAAAGAGATATTCTTAAAGACATACTGTTGCAGGAAAAAGCCCAAAAATAAAGCATAGACAATAAAGCCCTCAATGGCGTTAAACGTCATCAATGCCAGGCTGAAGCCGATTAAACGCAAGTAGCGGTTATGCCGTTTTTTAAACCAGCA
>CAYPIZ010000046.1:0-6723 GCA_964410935.1 uncultured Acetobacter sp.
GCTCCGGACTTTCCGGATCATACCCAAAGATTGCCTTATTCCAAATCAGCCTACCGGTAATTTTTTTGGCATACGGATCCAACAACAGCTTATTCGGGTTAAAGCGCTTTCCCTTTGCCGGTTCATACGGACCATACACCCGATACCCGTAAATTTGCCCTTCTTTTACACCTTCAAGGTAGATATGCCAGATATTATTTTCTCTAACCGGTAACTCATAACGAGCCGTTTCTTTGATACCGTTTTTATCAAACAAACAAAGTTCCACACGCGTTGCATTGGCAGAAAACAAAGCGAAATTCACGCCCCATTCATCAACCGTTGCCCCCAGCGGATAAGCCCGTCCGTTCCACGTTTTAATATCCGGCATAAATCCTCCTTCTCAGCTTAATAGCGAATGTGTTTAATCACAATGGTAGAAAGTGGCGGCAATGTCAGTTCAATAGAATGCGGACGACCGTTTACATTTTCATCATTGGCAATCATCTCACCTTCATTTTTCACACCGCTTCCCCAATAACTTTTATCATCACTGTTAAAGATTTCCTGATAAGCACCGCTATCCGGCACACCGATCTTAAAGTTATGACGAACAACCGGTGTAAAGTTGCAAACCACGATCATATAGTTATGATAATCATGTCCGCGACGGATGTATGAAATCACACTGTCGTTTGCATTGGCGTGATCAATCCATTCAAACCCTTTTCCGTCAAAATCTTCCTCATAAAAAGCGGAATTTCCTTTATACATCAAGTTCAAATCACGCACACAATTTTGTGCTCCTTTGTACATCGGATACTGCAACAAATGCCACCGCAGACTCTCATTGGAATTCCACTCCCAGTCTTGTCCGAACTCACATCCCATGAACAAAAGTTTCTTCCCCGGATGTGTCCACATAAAGCCGTAGTACGCTCTCAGATTAGCAAATTTTTGCCATTCATCACCCGGCATTTTCCCGAGCATAGATCCCTTGCCATGCACCACTTCATCATGTGAAATCGGAAGAATAAAATTCTCGTTAAAAGCATATAATAGCCCGAACGTCAATTTACCATGTTCATACTTACGATAAACCGGATCTTTGCTGATATAAGACAGAGTATCGTTCATCCATCCCATATTCCATTTATAGCCAAACCCTAAACCACCCATTGTCGTCGGACGGGAAACCATCGGCCATGCAGTCGATTCTTCAGCACAAGTCATAATCCCCGGGCAAGTTCCGTAGCAGAGTTCATTCATTTTACGAATAAAGGCAATTGCTTCCAGATTTTCGTTGCCGCCGTAAATATTCGGCACCCACTCACCGTCTTTGCGGGAATAATCCAAATACAACATAGAAGCCACCGCATCAACACGCAGCCCGTCAATATGATATTCTTTCAGCCAATACAGCGCACTGGAACAAAGCACATTACTTACTTCCGTTCTGCCGTAGTTATAAATCTTTGTGCCCCAGTCTTTGTGTTCACCTTTACGCGGATCTGCATGCTCATATAAATGCGTTCCGTCAAACTCAATCAAACCGTGACCGTCCTTCGGAAAGTGTGCCGGCACCCAATCCATAATCACCCCGATATTTGCCTTATGGAATTGATCAATCATATAACGAAAATCATCCGGATTCCCAAAGCGGGATGTCGGGGCAAATAATCCCGTTACCTGATACCCCCAAGAAGCATCCAACGGGTGCTCACAAACCGGCAAAAATTCAACATGCGTGAACCCCATATTCATCACATACGGCACCAAGGTATCTGCCAACTCACGATAGGTCAAAAATTCATCCCCGTTTTTACCTTTTCTGCGCCAAGATCCCAAATGTACCTCATAGATACTTGTGGCTCTGTCAAAACTATTGTATGCAGAACGATATTTCATCCATTCACCGTCCCCCCAATTATAGTGATTGAGGTCATAAACAATAGAGGCGGTATTCGGACGAACTTCCGCATAAAACGCCATCGGATCGCTCTTCGTCAGGATATATCCTTCCTGCGTTTTGACTTCAAATTTATAGTATTCCCCTTCTTTGAGATTCGGAATAAAAATATCCCATACACCGCAGTTATAGTGCTTACGCATAACGTTCACGCGGCCGTCCCAATTATTGAACGCCCCCACCACGGAAACACGCTTTGCATTCGGCGCCCAAACAGAAAAACCGACCCCCTTCACGCCGTTCATTTCCATCAAATGCGCACCGAGTTTTTTATACAGATCCAAGTGATTTCCTTCTGCAAAAAGATACTCATCAATATCGCCTAAGATGGAAGGATAAGAATAAATATCTTCCTCTTCATACACCGCACCTTTATCATTGGTGATTCTGAATTTATGCTTAAATCCGTCGGTATTGGTTACCCCTAAATTAATCTGATAAAAGCCCCGTTTATCCAACTTGGTCATCAAGCCCAATGAGTTCCCCTCACCATCCAAAAGTTCGATACTTTGTGTATTCGGTTTATAAGCTCTGATAAAAACTTCCTTACTCCCCTTATCGCGATGAATACCGAGCACTGCCATAACGTTTTCATAATCGCCGTTAATCAGACAATCCATCTCTTTTTTTGATAATAAATTTTTCATATTTTCTCCCAACGGATTAAGAATCGCAAATTGCGTTTTTTCTTGTTTTTTTTCAGTGGCATTTTTAGCAGCACTATTCATAACGATAACTCCAAAATAAAAATAAATAAAAGGTCACAAATTATCTATAAAACAAAACAAAAAAATTGCAACTGTTTTGTCGCACAAAATTTCATTTTTCCGCTCTGTTTTTTCTTTTAAAATCAGTATAGTTATGTTTTAAAACGACTTTTAAAAAAATCATCATTTTCATGATAAAAAATCACTCAAAAATTTATCCTTATTTTTATGGTTTTGCACAAGAGAATTCAAAAAAAATTTTTTTTATTTTTTTAGATTTTTTTCACGCATTTTAAGCATCGTTTTTTCACTTTTTCCGCCTTGAGAAAAGAACAATATTTTAAACTGTTTTCAATAAGTTAGATAAGATAAAAAATATTAAATTATTTCGTTTTTAGCCTTTGTTTTTACGTTTGTTTTTTTATCGTTTTTCATCTTCATTTTAAACCTTTTTTAAACCTTTTTATTTTATATGTAACGCCAATGGTCAGTTTGACTGAAAATTCGTATTTACAAAAATTTTTTTTGTGTTTACACTAAACCTGTTTTTACAACAAAATATTTGGAGAATTGAAATGACATTCAATGAAAATTTAATCAGAGAAGCTGCTTATTACAACTGGCAAAATGCCGGCTGTCCGTTCGGTCAGGATGAAAAGTTCTGGAACATGGCTATCGAGCAGATTTATGGTTCTAAAACCACAACATCTTGCTGCAGCAAATCTTCTTCTAAGAAGACTGTTTCTTCTAAGAAACCGGCCGCAAAAACTGCTTCCAAATCTGCTTCTAAATCCAAGAAGTAATTTGATCTGGTACTAAAAAGAGCCACCCTTATTCGGGGTGGTTTTTTTATGTAAAAAAAATAAAAAATCATTTACTTTATCTTAAAAATTATCTCTTTAAAATGGCAAAATAAAAACAGAAAAAAGGCTTATAAATGAAGGCAATATCTCCGTTAAAAAAACTTGACTTTGCGTGTTTTTTACGTTCGCAACTTTACCTTGCGCCCGTACTGTTGCTCTTCTATCAGCAAAACGGTTTAAGCATTGCAGATTTTGTTTTGTTCCAAGGTATTTTCCAGTTAACCGGAATTGTATTTGAAATTCCGTGTGGCTATATTGCTGATCTTTTTTCCAAAAAAAAGGTATTGATTTTAGCCTTCTTTTTCTTCTTTTTAAGGGCCGTTGTCTGGCTCTCTTTTTCCGGAATTTTTATCGTCTTTTTAGGGGAACTTTTTAACGCTCTGTCACGGGCTTTTCTCTCTGGCGTTTACGATAGTTATATATTTGATTTTCTTAAAGAAAAAAAGAAAACAAATCGCATGTTAAAAGAATGCGGACGGACAAATTTTGCCATGTCTTTCGGGGCAATGTTTGCAGCTATATTTTCTGCTGTTTTATACAAATATTTCGGCACGGTTATTCTGCTTTCTTTGGAACTCATTTTAACTCTCTGGAGCATCATTTTACTCTTCTCTTTACCGGATCCTCCGTCGGCTAAAACGCACGCTCTCACACTCAAACAAAAAATCGTGGAAATCAAAGCAACCGCCGTGTTCACTCTGCACAATCCGAACATCAATTTATACATTTTATATTCGGCATTACTGTTCTCTACCACCTCACTTTTCTGTTGGTGTTTTCAACCCCTGTTGCGACTTTCCGACGCCCCGGTTTTATTGTTTAGTTTAGTTTATGTGATCAACCATGCTTTACGTGCCGGATTTTCCTTTTATGTAAACAGATTAAAACGCTTTTTCGGCTTCAACAGATTGCTTGCCGTCACCACATTTTTATGCTTATATTCCTTTGGTTGTATGATATTAGGCTTCCATTTTCATGATGCCGCAATCTCTTCGATTTGCCTGTTTTTTGTATGCATCGGTATCGGCTTTCAACTGGCTTTTGCCATTGCCAACATCGGCCACATTCACACCTATGCCAAAGAAGAAACACGCGCCACAATTTCCTCCGTCAGCAATATGCTGCAACAAACTATCTCCGGTATATCGCTTATCTGTTTCAAGTTTGTTGTCTCTCCGGATTCGGATCTTTCAGGGCTTGGTTTTTCCGGTGCATTCATTGTATTTGGCATCATTTACATGTCCATCTTTGTTTTCCTGTTTTATAAAATCAGCCATCGCAAGATTTCAGAAAGTTAACCTGCTTTTTTAACGAAAAATAAAATAATTTTCTTATACCATATTCCTATCTTGTAACAGATAAAAGGAATTGCCCATGTCCGCTTGGATTGTTTTTTTAATTGTTGCCCTTGTCTTTTTCATTGCAGAAATTTACACACCGACAATGTTTTTCTTGAATTTTTCCGCCGCTGCCGTTTTATGTTCCGGTTTTGCTTTGATGACAGATAGATATGACATTTTAATCCCGATTTTTGCCGTTCTCTCTATCTTGTTTATCATCTTTCTTCGTCCTTTTTTGAATATCAATCCGAAAAAGAGCAAAGAGCATGATTTTGAATCTCAATACATCGGCAAACAGGCCACGGTTTTAAGCGAGATAAGTGCCTTCAGCGGACGCATCAACATTTATGATGAAAATTGGGAAGCCCGTCTTGCTAATCCGGATCTCCCGAATATCGAAAAAGGCCATAAGGTAAAAATCATCCGCCACGATAACCTCACCATGTACGTAGAACCCGTCTCCACGAAAGGAAAAAAGAAATGAGTACATTATTAGCCCTTTTAGTTTTAGGCGTTATCGCCATTGCCATTAAAGGTTGTGTGATTGTTGAACAACAGGAAGTTATCATCATTCAACGCTTAGGACGCTACAAAGAAACCTTAACTGCCGGTTTGAATTTTATCGTTCCGTTTATCGATTCGCCGAAACCTTTTTACCGCAAAGTGACCGTCAATTATCGTGACGGATCTTCTTCCTCCTTTATGCAAAAAGGGGATAGAATTGACTTGCGTGAAACCGTTTGTGATTTTCCGCGCCAAAGTGTCATCACCAAAGATAACGTATCCATTTCCATCAATGCCGTTTTGTACTTTCAAATCATCAATCCGGAAAAAGCTGTTTACGGTGTAGAAAATCTCTATGAAGCCATTGAGAAACTCACTCAAACAACTCTCCGTCAACTGATCGGTAAATTGGAATTACAAGAAACCCTGACATCTCGTGATAAAATCAATACCGAATTGCGAGAAACCATAGACGGTGCTTCCGACAAATGGGGCGTAAAAGTAAACCGTATTGAGTTGCAAGACATCACCCCTCCTACCGATATCCAAAACGCTATGGATAAGCAGATGAAAGCCGAACGTGAAAAACGGGCTATGATTTACGAAGCCGAAGGTGAAAAAGAGTCTTCCATTCGTATTGCCGAGGGCAAAAAAGAAGCAGCGATTCGCCAAGCCGAAGGTGAAAAAGAATCTGCCATATTGAAAGCCGAAGGTATTGCCAAAGCCCGTATTGTAGAAGCGGATGCCGAAAAAGAAGCAATCACCCGCATTATTGAAGCCCTCAACACTAAGGGGCAGGCCGACAAATATTTAATCGCCATGAAATACCTTGAAACCTTAAAAGAGATGACTTCCGGTGAAGATAACAAAGTTGTCTATATCCCTTATGAAGCCACCGCAATGTTGAGTTCCATTGACGGCATCAAAGAAATGTTAGCCGCTAAAAAACCGTTTATCAAATAGGGAAATCTGTCATGTTTATTTTACTAACTATCGGGTTATTTTTAGCTAAATTTTTAGCTGTCGGTGTCGTTGGTCTTTTCTTTGCCGAAGATTTGGAGCTCACCTCATCTGTTGGCGGAACAATCTATTCTGCCTACATGGCACTTGGTATCGGAACATTTTTCTCCTTACTCTTTTTTGTCCTGGGCAGAAAATTTTTGTGGCTCATTCTCACCCTCGTTTTAGGAGCTTCATATTTGAGCATGTATAACGGGGCAGACGGCATAAAAGAAGTGCATCAGGAAAACGATTTAAAAAGCCGCTATTTTAAGGATACAAGCACTTTTCTTAGTCGTATGGAAGATGTTGCCAAGTTGATAAACAAAAGCACTGACGATTGATTTTCAACTTCCAAACAC
>CAYPIZ010000046.1:6823-7953 GCA_964410935.1 uncultured Acetobacter sp.
CGTCAATATGTGGCAAACTTTGCCTCATATGCGTCACGAGCCTCTTCTATCAATTTCTTTGCCTCGTCAGGACCTAAGAATTTTTCAATTGTCACCTGCTTTTTCTCCAACACTTTATAGTCTTCAAAAAAACGCTGCAGCATTTTCAAAATATGGGGTGGCAGCTGTGTGATATCCGTAAAACAATTATATTCCGGATCATCCTCATGAATGGCAATAATCTTGTCATCGGCTTCTCCGCAATCGATCATCTTCATCACCCCGATAGGACGTGCCCGCATAATGGCCAACGGGACAATCGGCTCCTGCCCCAAGACAAGAATATCCAACGGGTCATTATCCTCGCAATACGTCTGCGGAATAAAGCCGTAATTAGCCGGATAATGCACGGAAGAATACAAAATCCTGTCCACGCGCAACAATCCGCTTTCCTTATCTAATTCATACTTTACCTGAGAGCCCTTAGGAACTTCTATAATAGCCGGAATAATTTCCGGAAACTGCGAATAATGTTTAACCTGATGCCAAGGATGCACGACGATATCTCCTATAAAATAAAACTGCCATATCATACACTTTCAGACCGACACTGTCAAGAGGCGGCTGATATAAAAAAAATTTGCCAATTACCAAAAAATATGCTAAGGTATAGCAGATTTTTGCAAGAACACCAAAGAAAGACCGTCAATGAAAAATTATACCGCCGATCAATTTATCAAATTCACCTCCGAGCAGGTTGATCAAATTCAAAAATCAGAAGATGTTGATGCTCTGGATCATATTTCTGCTAAGGAAGACGAGTTGGATTTTCTCAATTCGGAACAGCTGGCGCACCTTAAAGAATATTACACCGACACCATGGAAAAATATCGTTTAATTTACGAAGCCATCGTTGCCGGTTTTTCCACCTCTCACAAAACGGGATTTCCGGAACATATTTACAACATCGATCTTTCCACCGGTGACATCAAAACGGATAAAAACGGTCGTCGCATTAATTATTCAACAGAAGTTTTAGCCCCCTGCACCTCTGCCATACTGCACTATATCAACGGAGAATGCAACGATACTTATGTTGTGTTACCCCCCATCAAAGGGGCTGAACGCACCGTAGAAAAAATCATTTCCGA
>CAYPIZ010000047.1:0-7928 GCA_964410935.1 uncultured Acetobacter sp.
GATTTGCATTTTGAGATGGTAAAAGATATAAATCTTTCCCATACAAAAATGCCTAACGTCTTAGAAGTAGAAAACTGTGTTAATTTAAATCTGGACTTTTGCGATTTAACGAAATTAAAGAAAATCAAGCTGTATAATATTGGAAGTATTAGTCTCAATCATGCAATTTTACCGGAACAATTTGATTTAACGGAGTGTCAAACCATCTATCTTACACATGTAAACTTAAATCAGAAACGGATTATCTTTAAGGAAGGTGCAGAAGTTGATTTATGTTCCAGTGTGTTTGATCAGTACATTGATTTGTCAGCCTGCCGTAAAGTGTGGTTGACAGGATGTTCTCTAAAACATTTCTTTGAACTTAATTTCAAAGACGGAGCAGATGTTGTTCTCAGCCAAGCGGAGTTTGTGCCGAATGCTGATTTAGATTTATCTCGTTTTAATTATACGGAATTACGGGGTTTTGATTTTTCAATTGTCGGAAATGTTATCTTTCGTAAAGGTGGAAAAATTGATTTTCAGGAGAGCAGTATAACCAAAAATATGGATTTTCTAAATCTTTCGGAAGTAAATTTAAGCGAATGCAATTTGCGTGCTTTGAATACATTACAATTAGGCAAAAAGAAAAAAGCTACCTTGGCTCATGTAAAATATCTTCCGGAAACATTAGATGTTTCTCAAGTGGAAGATTTAGATCTCAGTGCTTGTGATTTATCTCATGTCGGGGTTTTAAAATTTAAGGAAAATGGTGCGGTGAACTTGTTTGGTTGCCAGGGAATAAACAAAAAAACGGTATTTTCAAAATTAAAAAAAGTTTGCTTAAGCTGTTGTGATTTAGCCGAATTTAAAAAAATAGAGTTTGGCAAAAATAGCCAAGTGTACCTCACAAAAGTAAAAAATTTACCTGCTGTCCTTAATATTTCATCAGTTGAGAGGTTAGATCTTGGCCGAAATGAGTTAACCAAAATGAAAAATTTAAGATTTGCCAAGGGAAGCTTTATCAGCTTATACGGAATAGAAAATATGCCTGCTAATCTGGATTTTACGCCTTGCGCCAGAGTGGAACTTTATGAAAGTAATTTGAGTAATCTTGGACAGCTTATTTTCGGTCAAAATACGGAAGTTGATTTATGTCGTGCAAAATTACCGAGAGTTGTTGATATTTCTTCATGCAGCAAAGTTGTGTTTGGTGGTTGTAATGTTACGGCTGTCCGTCGTCTGTATCTGAAAAACTACGAACAGTTAGAACAAATTATAAGTGAACAGGATCTTTCAAAAATGAAAGCACTGATTGTATTTCGAAAAGAGATGAATCCTTTCAAAAGGTATTGCTTCTGGCGAAAAAGAAAGCAGATACACCGCAATAAATGAAATTAAAACATAGGGTAAATGTAAAAATCACTTTTTAGTTGTTTTAGGCTTAAATTGTCGAATATAACGATTGAACTGCCGTTGTTGTTCTTCACCCCAGCCCATAACATAGTTTTGCCCTAACACAATAAAAGGTGTACCGAGTGTTTGTTCAGGAACTTTGAAATGTCTGGCAAAGCTTAACATGTACCCCATGTTTTTCCCCTCACGAATATTAAGCTCTCTAATGTCATAATTCTTGTAGTAGCGGGAGAGATATGCTTTAGCGTGTTCACAATGAATACACCCTGGTTGAGAAAAAAAGTATACTCGATTACTTGCTACGTTCTTTTCTTCTTTACAGGCAGTAAGCATAAAACACAGAAATAAGCAAAGACAGATAAGTATTTTTCTCATAGAATAACTCCAACAATAAAAAATCGTACTACCTCCTACAAATAGCTTATAAAAATAAAAAATCCATAAAATTTTTATCTATCCACATTGACAAAAAAATGAAAAAATGTATAATAAGAGCATATGAGAGGTATGAATATGAGAAGGTTATGGAATAAAAAAAGAAAGCTCTTTTTAGCGTCAATGGTTTTGACTATGGCTGCTCCGTTTGGGCTATCTTGTCAAAGACAGTCCGAAGAAAGAGAACCAGAACCTCTTGAACAAACCACTGAAAATTGCAAAACAGTGCGTTCTGCTATACAAAATGTGTCGTATTATGTTGATACGTTGTATAATCCCGGAGGAACGCTTTTGTATAATCAACTTAATCAACATAAAATTTATCGAAATTATTTCGAAAAAGACAACAAATATGCTTTGCAAATGTATTACATAACTCACGAAGAATGGCATACTCATAATAATGCTACAGGTTATCGTTATAAATATGCACTTTCTCCTCAGCAATACTATAGACTCTGTATGGAGGACGAGATAACCGCCAATATCACATCTGTTTGCACGGCACGATATGAATATTTGCACGCAGAGAATAAGCAAAGTGTCATAGATAAGTATAAAGATAACGATATACTGGGTTTCTATTTTCAAAAAGTAGCATCCGGAGAGATTAAGCCGGAAAGTGGATTACCGGAGGATAGAAACAAAGAATGGTCCGTGATTGCCAACGGAACATTTGACATGTGGGTAAATAACTATCAGAAAACATATACTCCTACGTCACTTTTAATGCTAAAAAATTTTCTTGATAGGCGGGGGCTGTGTCCTTCTAATCCGGCACAATACAAAAAGATAAGAAGAGCCATGTATTCTATTGGTGGCGTAGATTTTTCAAAATATTTGGATAGAGAAATTGAAATTTCCGGTAATATGATGGATTTTATTGAAAAAATGGGGAAAGTACAAAGTTTTCAAGGAGAAAATCATTATTTTATTGATGATGTCGCTAAAGGAATGATGAAAGCAAGTGAATTACCTGCAAAATATCAAGTCGAAGCATTGAAGCACATATTAATTTCTGCAAAAATGAAGTCAGAATTACGGAAAAATCAGAATATCTTAGAAACCAATCTTGATATTGTTTATAATAAAACGAAACATCGTCTGGAAAGCGATTGGACTTATAAATATTTTATAGCTTCGTATCAGCAGCCGGCTTCTATATTGGACAAGTCAACACCTGATGCCGAAAATAAATATAAACAAATTGTTGCGGAACTTTATTCTTACAAAGATGAAGCTATTCCTGAAGAACTAGATGTCGCTCTGAAAGATAAAAAGCTGAATATCTCTTTTGATTTGGGAACAAAGTTTTCTAATGATACATTTTTAGCGGAAATTGCTGATAATTGGTTGAACGGAGATAAAAAGAAGCCATGGCCCAAACGCTATAAAGAGGGGCCGCGTCGTTTATCGGACGAGCAATCTATGGAAGTTCCGAATTATAGAGAACCTATTTTAACTTCAGCAAGTGCAGAGCAAAATGACAGCATCGGAGTTATTGTTAATAATTTTGCAAAAATGCCACAGGTTTTGAAAAATTGCGATACTGCAGCAGCAAGGCAGTACTTAGAAAAACATAATAAAAGCCATTAAAATTTTATTGCTATTTAGTGATTTTTGTGTTACCAGAATCAAGAAATTAATTTTTTAGATATTATGGTACAACACAATCAAAGAAAAAAAGTGCCTTACATTTCACGTAAATCTTTGGCACGTTTGTATGGGTTAAATCCGAGGGAAGTCTTCTTTGCTGTTGAAGAAGTTCTCAGCGAAGAATGTGTCTTCGAATTCATCCCGGTTTTGTTGAGCACCAATGGTAATTTCTTTATCAACATGTTAACGGCTGAAAAGGAACCTGTTGCTCGTGTTAGCGGTAATAAACCTAATTTCTACTTAGCTAGCATCTTTTTTGATGCCGAAAAGGATGCTTTTCTGTTTATTGCCGGAGAGAAAAAAGCCAGACCGCTTGCAGTTAAGGAGTTGCTCAAAAATTATGGCAAATCCGTTATTCTCTGCTAGCAAACGGTAAGCACAAAACAAAATCCCGTATTCTTGTGAATACGGGATTTTTCTTATACCTTAGGCTGTGGTGCTTCGACCCGGTAGGGAACATTTTCAACCTCTGCTTTGCGGCGATTGTGATAAACCGTGTGGGCAAGAGGGCGAAAACCGTAAGTGGCAAAATATTTTTTTGCCAAATCAAAATGGGTTTCCACCAAAGCTAACTCGGCAGCATCGGTAGAAAAATTGCTCTGTTCAATATAGAACTCCAATAATTCTTTGGGAGCTAACCGAACAAAGGCTTCTTCCTGCTCTTTTTTGACCTTTGTACGCACCAGTATATACTCTACCGCCAGGCTTTGCGGATACTGGAATAGTACGGTTCTAATGACATCATCAGTCAATAAAGTCTTGTAGAACACATCCACATAACTTTTAAAGACCTCAAACATCACATTATGCTCTGCCATCAGAGAAAGAAACAGAAGTTCCGCTTCAGGGGCAAAACGTCTTGTCTCATCAAGGAACCCCTTGGGGCAGAGATACCCTTCGATTAAATCGAAGTTCCTCTTTTTCAGCATTTTTACCTGTTGTTCCTGGCTGAGCGGATATTTCTTTATCTGCACCAACAGGCCCGGATAATTGCCATCTAAGATGATGTCAATATATTTTTCGGGTAAACGATGCATTTCCATGTAGACCAGCAGTAGACCTTCTTTGTGCTGTCTGAACAGCCGATCAAGTGTTGCCTCGGTCAGATGATATTTTCTGGCATACCATCCTCCCGTGATAGGGAGAAGTCCCATAATCCACTGCCACAAAAACAGCAGAAAATTTCTAATCTTTTCCATAATCTATATTTTTTTTAGTTAATAATAGAGTTTAATCGCGGTCAGTGTACACTTTTTTGTTTATTTGTCAAGTTTTAAAATATTTGTCGGAAAATAAAAAACACCCACAACAATTCGTGCAGGTGTTTGATTAACCTGAGTAAACGATTATTTAGAAAAATAACGTTTCAACAGACCGTCAAAACCACGACCATGACGAGCCTCGTCTTTGGCCATCTCATGAACGCTGTCATGAATAGCATCATAACCCAATTCTTTTGCCAAAGTAGCAATTTGCTTCTTCCCGTCGCAAGCTCCAAATTCTGCAGCTGCACGCATTTCTACATTTTTCTTTGTGGAGTCGGTAACCACTTCACCAAGCATCTCGGCAAATCTGGAAGCATGATCAGCCTCTTCAAAAGCATAACGTTTGAAGGCTTCAGCAACTTCAGGATAACCTTCGCGGTCTGCCTGACGGCTCATAGCTAAATACATACCGACTTCGCAGCATTCACCAGTAAAGTGTTCACGTAAACCGGCAACAACGCGTTCATCCAATCCTTTTGCAACACCAATTCTGTGTTCATCGGCATAAGCTTTATTTTCATCCATTTTTTTGAAAGTTTTTGCACCGCAAACTGGGCAAACTTCCGGCATTTCATCGCTGTCAATAACCTGACCGCAAACAGTACAAATGTATTTCATAAACTAAGTCCTTTCTAAAAATAAACCCTGATACTATGTAAGTGCAGTTTTTTTATAAAGTCAAATATTAAATCTTGTGTACATTAAAAAAATTACTTTGCAATAAAACATGATGTTTGCTAAAAAGACCAAAGAACGTGCTGAAAATGGCATTTTTTTAACCTTTTCTGGAGAAATTTTATGAATGATAAAACAATGAAAATCATCCTCTCAGTATTGACAGGGATTCTGTTAGTGCTGATTATTTGCTTGTTCGCTTTTAAGGGAACTTCTGCTCGTGTAGATCTAAACAAATTGGCTCTTCGGGTTGGAGAATTTCGCCAATATCGTACGATGAACCATGCAGATACCACCGCTGAAATGGAAAAAGCTTTCAATCGTATCGGTTATCAGGTGGTTACTTCTTCCGAGGATAATCTTTATCCCGCAGAAGATGCTGACGCTGGTGTAAATCTTTATGTTCGCGGTCTTAATCCTTTCAATGAGTTAAAGACAAATCCGAAAGCCGTTAATATTGTTTATATCAGAGATTTTGAAGCTATGTATCCGGAAGAGCTGGACGCTTATGACGGTATTGCTACTTCTTCACTTGATTTCTACAACTATGTTATGGGGGCAGGGTATGCTGCGGCATATGTTCCGGAATTTGTTGATCCGAGCATTATTTTCCCGGCTCCGCGTGAAACTTTAACTCGTGATTTGCTTTATGTTGCTGATAATGACAGAAACAGCACGGCTTTGGCTGCAGCAATGGAAGCTAAATTGCCAGTAGAAATTTTCGGTCGTTATTGGACTGGGAATATTGATAACGAATATATCAAAGGGGAATATATTCATGACAATGATTTAGGGGCATATTTCTCCTCTGCTAAAATCAACTTGGTAAATATTTCCGAAAATGAAGCAAAAATCGGGATTATTCCTTCTCGCGTATATGAAGTAGCTGCTGCTAAAGGGTTCATGCTTGTTCCGTACAGCGCTCAGATCGAAGCTGTTTTTGGGGATGCTATTCCGATGTTCAAAGATGCTAAAGAATTGGCTGCTTTGTACAATAAATACATCAACGATCCTGCTGCTCGTGCTGAAAAAGCCGAAAAAGCCTATAAAATTGCCGTTTCAGAATACAATGCGGATGCATTTGTTCAACGTGTTAACGGTTTAGTAGAGTTCTTAATTAACGAGAAAAAACTCTAAATGCGTATAAGAACCGGATATAAAATCAATTTAGCTCTGGTTTTGGCCATAACGGCAGTGATGCTTTGCATCCTGCCGTTTTTGGCATGGCAGAAAGAAACATTGTATGTGTATACATCTTCTTCTAACCCGGATAATCAAGTAAAGGCTTTGCTCAAAGAATTTCGGTATGCCGGGTATCGGGTACGCCTGAATGCAAAAACAGGGAGTTCTTCTGCAGCTGTTTGCTTGTGGCTCAAAACTTTACCTCCGGAGGGGAATACCTCTTGTCAAAACGGGTGGAATTTTGTGTATACGGAAGAGTATGCGCCGCAAAAAGCTGATGAAAAAACGATTTTGCTCACGCCATATCGCACATTATTTGAGCATTATAGCCGTTCAAACATCAAAACGGCTTTGTTTACCATTGGTGTGGATCTATCTGCTTTTTATCCGGATAATCAAAAAAAGCTTTATCCTGTGGCTTACTGGGGGGATAACAATAAACCTTCCTTGGTGGCTGAGGCTGTTCAAACAATCCCTTCTGCGAGGATCTTAGGTAATTTCTGGGGGGCAAATTCGCGAGTGCTCAAGCCTGCCGGGAACAGTTTTTTAGACACAGGTAACATTTTGCGTGCAATTGGTATTGTGGTTTTCTTTGATGCAGAGCAGGGGGCAAAAATTCCCCAGGAAGTTATGGCCGCTACAGCTTCAGGTGCTTTGGTGATTATGAATGAAAATTCCGCTGTCAAAGAAGCCTATTCGCAAAATGTCATAACGTATCAGTCTGAGGAAGACATGTTAAAGCAAGTAGCATATTATCTACAAAATCCACAGATTGCAAAGCAAAAAGTCATTTCGGCCCAACAAATCACCGCACAAAAGTACAGCATAAAAGATACCGTACAGCGTTTTACGGAAATTTTAGCGTGGTTAAAAGCGGACAACCTTATGCAGACAGCCGAGTAATAATTTCCGCGGCATCATCCATTTCTTCTTCGGTTAACTTATGATTAAGGGCATCATATTCCAAGGCTTCCCAATAAACCTGATGATTGTCAAGCCAATTTTTAGTAAATTCCAAAGTCTTGTACTGCACAAAATCATCATCAGTTCCATGGAAAAGATACACATTCGGTCTGGCTTTCAGTTCGTTTTCCAAAGTCTTTTCACCGGAAATCAACCCGGAAATTTGGAACACGCCCCCCAAGGTATAGCGTCTGGACAGTCCCGTGTAAGTGGCAATCATAGCCCCTTGGGAGAACCCCATCAAATAGGTATTTTTGTTTTTTATACCAAATTTTTTCTGCAAGTGAGTGATAAAGCGGTTAATCTGCTGAGAAATAGAACGGATACGCTCTCCGGTCCGATTGTAGATATTTATAATCT
>CAYPIZ010000048.1:0-7830 GCA_964410935.1 uncultured Acetobacter sp.
AATTGAGGCTAAACGTGTCATGGTCTATTCATATTATATGTTATCAAAATATTCTTCAAAGTATCCAATTCAGGCTTTGTTCCTGTTTTGGCAAACGAAATAGCTTCAATTGTATCTAAAATTGTTTGTATAGCATTGTCAGATAACGGTAATGTTTGCAAAAAATCCTTTGTCCGATGACCATTTCCGCTAAGTTTTCTATCATCAACATCATGTAATAAGGCACTCATTTTAACAACAAACGCATCTGCTTTGGGATATTTTGATAGCAAAAGAATTGCATTTTCATAAACTCGCGTAATATGTGCTGCATCATGTCCGGAACAATCTGCACTATGATGTTGCTTAACAAACAGGTATGTTTTGCGAATAAATTCTTCCATTTATTATATGACCTCACGGCGGCCGACATGATCTGCCGGAGTAACGACTCCTTCTTTTTCCATACGCTCTATAATAGAAGCCGCTTTATTATACCCTATTCCTAAACGTCGTTGAATATAACTGGTGGAAGCTTTGTTATCATTACGGACAATTGACACCGCTTGCTCGTATAAATCTTCCTTACCACCGAATCCACCCATAGCCGTCTGGTCAAACAGAGAGTCGCCATCTTTACCTCCTTTGAGTTCAAGGTCTGCGTCAGTTGTTACACCTTCAACATATTCCGGAGCCCGTTGAGACTTGATAAAATCAACTACTGCCTCAACTTCTGCATCTTCTACAAAGCCGCCGTGGATACGTTGAGGACGCAATCCGGCCGGCATATACAACATATCACCTTTGCCTAATAATTGCTCTGCACCTTGTTCACCGAGAATCGTACGGCTATCAATCTTAGATGTTACCTGAAAACTAATACGCGTTGGAAAGTTGGATTTGATGGTACCGGTGATAACATCAACCGAAGGACGTTGCGTAGACATAATCAAGTGAATACCGGCTGCACGAGCCATTTGAGCTAAACGTTGAATAGCCGCTTCAACCTCTTTACCGGCAACTAACATCAAATCCGCCATTTCATCTACAACAATCACGATATATGGCAACGGTTTGGTATCCAACAACTGTTCTTCGTATTTTGGTTTACCTGTTTCCGGATCAAACCCCACTTGAACAGTCCGCTTTGGTGTTTCGCCATTTTCCTGCATCTCTTTTAGTTTTAAATTGTAACCATTAATGTTACGAACAGAGAGATAAGACATGGCCCGATAGCGTTCTTCCATTTCCCGCACTGCCCATTTCAGCCCAACAACAGCTTTGGCAGGGTCCGTAATAACCGGAGTTAAAAGGTGAGGAATACCGTTATACATGGAAAATTCCAACATTTTAGGATCAATCAAGATAAACTTACATTCCTCCGGAGAGAGTCTATACAGCAAAGAGAGAATCATTGCATTTACCCCGACAGATTTACCGGAACCTGTTGTACCGGCAACTAATAAGTGCGGCATTTTCGCTAGATTAGCATATACATTTTTACCACCGATATCTTTTCCTAAAACTACCGTTAGAGGCTCTTCGCTATCGGAAAATTTAACATCTTCCAATAAATCTCTCAGCCATACTGTTTCCCTTTTAGCATTCGGGATTTCTATACCAATTGTGTTGGAGCCCGGGACGACGGCAATACGAACCGATACTGCAAACATAGAACGAGCAATATCATCTGATAAACTTATAACACGTGAAGTTTTTGTACCGGGAGCCGGTTCTAATTCAAAAAGGGTTACCACCGGCCCTGGGCGAATTTTTACAATCTGTCCATGGACACCAAACTCTTCCAATACGCTTTCCAGCGTCCGTGCGGTATCATTAAGTTCTTTCTCATTTACACTTAATCCCAATCTTTCTTTTGGACGTTTTAACAGATTAATATCCGGAAGCTGGTATCCATCCAATTTATTCTCTACCACAGGGCTTCGTTTTTCTATTTTTTTAGGTGCTGAAAGGGTTGGTTCTGTCTTTGCTGCAATGTTTGTTTTATCTTCCGGAGATGAGTTTAATACCGGCTCTTTGCGGATATTTTCTTTTTTATCCTTCTTTATCTGAGGTGTGCTGTATTCCAAGTTTCCTTTAAAGTTCAAGATTCTTAAAATACCATTGTAAATAGATTTCACAAACATTCCCACACCAACAAATATACCCTTAGCTACATACCCCCAATGTCTGAAAGTCATTCCTGCTGCTAAATTAAATGACATCAAAGCTACTAAGCTTAAAAGCCCTAATGCTGTTTTTTCTTCGTAACCGTTAAGGTGCCAGTTTTGGAACATAGAAACCAACGCATTGGGGAGTAGGCGACTAAATTTTCCTAACAAATTTACTTTTTCCAAAGTTTCCGCACAGGTCAAATAAAGAACTCCGGAAAACGATAAAACGCCTAGTACCCATGCAAACAAGCGAATTTTAAACTCTAAAATTTGTTGATGCTTTATGAGTAAAAATCCCCATATTAACACAGGAATTAAAAAAACGAAAATTGCCAAACCGAAGCTATTGGCTATAAAATCTGCACTATATGAGCCAAACCTCCCCATAAAATTACTTATCTTATCCGAATTTGAAACATTAAACGACTCATCTGCGGGATTATACCCTATCATCGCTAGTACCAAACTGATACTAAACACCCATAAAGCTGCCCCACAAAATATTCCTAAGCATTTATTTATTAACATTTTAGAAGAGTTCTTTTTTTCACTCTTTTTCGTTTTTTTGGCCATGAGTTTCCCCTATTTGCTAATATTTCATCTCCGCTAGTTTAAGGCGTAAATTTTAAACAAATTCTTAATATTTCTACTTTCTTAGCAAACATCTTAAATAAAGCTATGCACACGTTTTGGATTTAAAACTTGACTTTACTGTGTTCTCCTTTAGCTTATCCCCAAACAAATTTTAATTGGAGCACATGATGAAATATGCATTTGTTTTCCCTGGGCAAGGTTCACAATTTGTGGGCATGGGGAAAGAGTTGGCTGAAAATTTTGCTTCTGCAAAAAATGTTTTTGAAGAAGTCAACCACGCATTAGGACAAGATTTATATAAGGTTATGACTGAAGGTCCTGATGCAGAATTAACCTTAACAGCAAACACCCAACCTGCTTTAATGGCTGTTTCCATGGCCGTTGTTCGGGTATTGGAACAAGAATTTGGAATTAACATTAAGGATAAGGCCACTTATGTAGCGGGTCACTCTCTGGGTGAATATTCTGCGGCTTGTGCTGCCGGAGTATTTTCTCTATCTGATACGGCAAAACTCCTTCGTATCAGAGGCAATGCCATGCAACAGGCTGTTCCCGTCGGAGTTGGCGGTATGGCGGCTGTTTTAGGATTATCTTTTAAAGATGTGGGTGCTTTAGTTGAGGCTTGTAGCGATTCTGAACACTATTGCGTTGCAGCAAATGATAATTCGGACGGGCAAGTTGTACTTTCCGGACACATTCAAGCAATTGAAAAAGCCGTTGAGATCGCTTCTGAATTCGGAGCAAAAAGATGCTTAAAACTTCCTGTATCTGCTCCATTTCATAGTCCGTTGATGCAGCCCGCTGCAGAAGCTATGGCAAGAGCGTTCATGGAAGTGGATGCCAATAATGCAGGGATTCCTATTGTAGCTAATGTTTTAGCCGAACCAGAAACAGAAAAAAAAGAAATTATCAAGAACTTGATTTCACAGGTTACCGGTACCGTAAGATGGAGAGAAACAATGTCTTTCTTTAGCGCCAATGGTGTGACGGATATTGTTGAACTCGGTGCTGGGAAA
Organism: uncultured Acetobacter sp.; assembly: GCA_964410935.1. Lineage (GTDB taxonomy): Bacteria > Pseudomonadota > Alphaproteobacteria > RF32 > CAG-239 > CAG-267. The sequence goes on from CAYPIZ010000048.1 coordinate 3,764, forward strand.
GTTCTCTCCGGTATTGCTAAAAGAAGCTTGAAAGAGGCAAACTCCATTTCTGTTTGCACCATTCAGGAAATTGAAGAATTAGCAAAAAATTTATAACTCTTACAGAAAAGGACACTAAAATATGTTTAATTTAGATGGCAAAATTGCGTTAATTACCGGAGCAGCCGGAGGACTTGGAGATAAAATAGCTCGTACACTTCATGCACAAGGGGCAACTCTTGCATTGACAGACATGCGCGCAGAACCGATGGAGAAATTGAAAGCAGAACTCGGCTCCAGAGTAGAATGTTTTACAGCAAATTTGACCAATTCTGACGACGTTCATAACTTGGTTAAAGAAGTTGAAGAAAAAATGGGACGCATTGACATTTTGGTTAACAATGCAGGTTTAACACGTGATAATCTGTTCATGCGTATGAGCGATGAAGATTGGCAGTTAGTTTTGGATGTAAACCTTTCTGCCGGCTTTAAATTAGCTAAAGCTGCTATTCGAGGTATGATGAAAAGAAGATTTGGTCGTATCATTGGTATTGCTTCCGTTGTAGGTGTTATGGGAAATGCCGGACAGGCTAATTATTCTGCTTCAAAAGCAGGTATGATTGCTATGAACAAATGTTTAGCTCAAGAAGTCGGTTCTCGTGGCATTACCGTAAACTCTATTGCCCCAGGCTTTATCAGAACTCCGATGACAGATGTTTTACCTGATGATGTAAAAGCTCAACTTTTGAGCAAAATTCCGGAAGGAAAGCTTGGTGAAGCTCAGGATATTGCAAACGCGGTTGCTTTTCTGGCCTCCGATGAAGCCCAATACATTACAGGTCAAACCATTCACGTTAATGGCGGCATGGCTATGATTTAATCTTGTACGGATTTTTCTTAAAACGCTCATCTTCGGATGGGCGTTTTTTTGTGAGCGTATAACTTATCAACAGACTTATCCACAGTTTAGACTTCAAAACCTCAATCTTTTAAACTTTTATGCACAAAAACGATTTTTTTCATACGTTTTCGGATTTTTCCATTGATTCCCATAAAATACCATGATATACCATAATCAATGTGTACATAAAGAGATTCTGCCAATGAAAGCAACATTTTTGTTTTTAGATACGACCACAAACAAGGTAGACGCCAAAGGACGCGTTTCCTTGCCGGCAGACTACCGTACAATCCTTAAAGAACTTTCAACAGATATTGTTTGTTATCGCAGTTTAACTTCTCCTTGTATTGAAGGGTGTACAGAAGATTTACTTGAAAAGTTAGCAACGGATATAGAGAACAGCACTGATTTCTTCTCTGAAACGCAGGATGATTTAACCAATCTTATTTTCGGCGATGCCAAACGTTTTATTTTCGATTCCACCGGAAGAATTACACTAACAGAAAAGCTTTTACGACACGCAGAAATTACTGACACTGCTGTATTTGTCGGTAAAGGCCGAAAATTTCAGATTTGGAGTGAAAAGAACTGGATTAAAGAAGAGGAAAGATTAAGAGAGAAAGTCAAAAGGAATCGTCCGATGCTGCATTTCGGGGAGGATAAGTGATGACAAGACACATTCCCGTTATGCTAACAGAAGTATTGAATGCACTATCTCCCAAAGATGGTGGAATTTATGTTGATGCGACATTCGGAAACGGTGGTTATAGTGAAGCCATACTAAATGCAGCAGATTGTAAGGTAATTGCTATTGATAGAGATCCGAGCGTTCAAAAAAGAGCTGAAGAATTAAAACAGCTGTATAATTCTCGTTTTGAATTTAAACTAGGAACATTTAGCGAAATAAATTCGTTGATTTCAGAACGTATAAACGGAGTCGTATTCGATATAGGAGTGTCCTCGATGCAACTTGATGACGGATATAGAGGATTTTCTTTTTCTAAAGAAGCGCCCTTAGATATGAGAATGTCTATGAAGGGAATCTCGGCAAAAGATATTGTAAACACTTATTCAGAAACAGAGCTAGCTAATATTTTATTTACTTATGGAGAGGAGACAAAGTCACGTCAAATAGCCAAGAGGATAATAGAATATCGCATAAACAAAAAAATTGAAACGACAACGGAGCTAGCTGAAATTATTTATACTGTTTTACCGAAACGCTTTGGTAAAATTGATCCTGCAACAAAAAGTTTTCAAGCTTTACGTATTGCAGTAAACGATGAATTGGAACAGCTCAAAGAAGGGCTTATCGGAGGAGCAAATTTATTGCTTTCAGAAGGTCGTATTGTCGTAGTCGACTTTCATTCTTTAGAAGACAGAATTGTTAAACTATTCTTTAGAGAAAATTCAGTTCCCAAAGAACATGTTTCTCGCTACAAAGAAAGTTTGCCTTTGATGCCCTCTAATAACAAATTATTCTACTTTACGTCTAAAGCTCTTCTTGCCAGCGAAGAAGAAATAAAAATTAATCCACGTGCACGCTCTGCCAAGCTCAGATATGCCATTAAAAGGGAGGAACAAAACTATGAGTAACGTTAAAACAGCTATGTCCGTATTGTGGTTTTTATTCACTATTGTTATCGGCTCCTGTTATTTTGTTTTGACAAATGATGTGCAGAATTTAGAAAAACAATTAGCACAAATTAACAATGAGATAGAAAGTGATATTCGTGATATTCACATTTTAGAAGCTGACTGGAGTGAACTTAACAATCCCGAGCGTCTCAGGGCATTAGCCGGAAAATATATTTCTTTAGATTTTATCAAGCCTGAACAAATTATTAACTATTCTGCATTACCATTGGAGGGAGAACTTTTAGAGAATCCGAAAATGTTTGTAAAAGACGCTCGAGATTTAAGAATGTTCGCAAATTCAGAACGCTAATTTTATTATTGCAGGTACACCAGTGAGAGTAGGTTTATCTAAAAAAAAGAGTGAATTCGCATATACTCCCGGACAGGAAATTTATTTTTCTACTGGGAGTTTTGGTTGGGAAACAGAAGATGAGATGACAACGATGTGTCGTGGGCGCATTTTGTTTGTTATTGTTCTATTCTTATTAATTTATCTGGTAATTACTATCCGAATTTTTAATGTTTGTTTGGTAGACGGGATTCATTTGGATAGAGATGACACTCCCTATTATAAGGTAAGGAAAGCTAGAAACACTCCCGTTCATCGAGCTAGCATTACTGATAGAAATGGTGTCATTGTTGCTACAAACCTACCAACAGTAGATCTTTTTGCTGATCCGAGAAAAGTAAGCAATGCGGTCGTCATTGCAAAAAAATTGGCAGATATTTTTCCAGAAATTAGCTATGACATTCTGTATGCTCGGCTGACAAGAAAAGCTAAATTTGTTTACTTAAAAAGAAATCTTTCACCTCAACAGTATGCAAAAGTTAACGCATTAGGATTTCCAGAGCTTGAATTTTTACCCAACGAAGTGCGAGTTTATCCGCAAAAAGATTTATTAGCACATATTCTCGGTAATACAGATATTGATAACCAGGGTATTGCGGGGTTGGAAAAGTCCTTAAATGACAGGCTAAGCTCCTCCACAAAGGATTTACGCTTGACTGTTGATCTTGGTATCCAATACGCTATCCGAGATGAGCTACTTAAAGCTAAAGAAAAATTTAGTGCTGAACGAGCTACAGCCATATTAATGGATATAAACACCTCAGAAATTATTGCATTAACATCTGTTCCCGATTACGATTTAAACAAAAGAGATTTTCAAGATAAAGATATTAAATTTAATTTTGCAACTCTAGGCGTTTATGAAGCCGGATCTGTTTTTAAAGTTTTCAACACAGCCCTCGGTCTAGATAGTGGAAAAATAAAAATTACAGATAGTTTTGATGCAACCAAGCCCTTAAAAATGGGATGGCATAAGATTACCGATTACAGGGTACCGGCAAAATGGTTGACCGTTGGTGAAACGTTGATCTATTCTTCAAATATCGCTTCAGCTCAAATGGCATTAAAAGTTGGGAAAAAATTACAAATTCAATTTTTCAAAAATATGGGAATGTTTGATAAAATTGAGAATTTGGAAATTTACGAAAAAGGAAGACCATTGCATCAGCCAGAAAATCGTTGGCAAGAAGATACTGTAGC
>CAYPIZ010000049.1:0-7827 GCA_964410935.1 uncultured Acetobacter sp.
CAATCACCAAAATTTCGCTTCATAAGTTTTATAACATCTTCCTTTGTAAAATCGGTGGCTGTTGTATAAATGTATTCTGTTAAAATGTGAAAATTGTAACCCTTATCCCATAAATCAAAGGCTGTAGCAAGAATGCATGCGTCTGCGTCACCACCGACAATATCAATGGTATCTTCCGTTGTGCAATATTGGGCAATATCCTTGAAAGCATATCCGTTTTTAATTTCAATAAAACTGCCTTTTTCAGAAAGCAACAAATCATCTTTTGAGGTGTTAAGACACTCTTTCCAACCTAAATGTTTTACAAAGTTAGAATCAGGGGTATTATGAAATACGGTAAAAATCACTTTGTCATAATGGCATACATGGTTTTTGCAATAATCAATAACTTTTTCACTTTCAGAGCAGGAAAATTGCTGTTGTAAATCAATTACCAATAAAACGTTACACATTTTTGATTCCGTGAGTATTATAATGCCTCATTTTACCATAGGTATCTCTATCTGTCAAGATTGCTTCAATTACGGTAGAAAAGGATTTTATTAAAACTTCTTGATTTTTAAAATAAAGATAGTATAAACACTCCAGTTAAGAACACCCCTGGAGGCTCTTAATCATAAACTAAGTTTTTTAAAGGAAAAAATAATGTCTGAAATTACATTTAATGCAAATTTGCGCGAAACCGCAGGTAAGGGGGCAGCTCGTGCGTGTCGTAGAGAAGGCCGTGTTCCTGCTGTTATTTATGGTGGCAAAAAGAATGCCGTAAACATTAGTTTGCACCCGGTTGAGTTGGAAAAGGCTCTTGATTTGGCTGATTTCTATAAATCCGTTATTACTATTTCTTTGAATGGTAAAACAGAAAAAGTTATCTGCAAAGATGTTCAGTTCCACCCGGTATCTGATCAACCAATTCACGTTGACTTCTTACGCAAATAATTAAAGGCTTGCGATGTTTTTAGTGGTTGGTTTAGGTAATCCCGGAGAGGAATATGCAAAAACCCGCCACAACATTGGTTTTATGGCGGCTGATGAGATTCACAGCCGCTATAATTTTTCTGCTTTTAAGGCTAAGTTTGACGGTCTTATCGCAGAAGGTGTTGTGGCAGGCGAAAAAACTTTGCTTTTGAAACCGCAAACTTTTATGAATCTTTCCGGTAATTCGGTGGTTAAGGTGGCTCAATTCTATAAAATTGAACCGAAGAATATTATTGTTATCCATGATGATAAAGATTTAAGCCTTGGCAAATTAAAAACAAAAATAGGTGGTTCTGCCGGTGGTCACAACGGGCTTAAAAATATTGATGCCCAAATCGGGACAGAGTATAACCGCATCCGTGTTGGGGTGGGGTCTCCGCAAGAACATCACATGGATACGGTTAATTTTGTGCTTTCTCGTTTTTCTAAAGAAGAAACGGAAATTTTGACCAAGCAGATAGATTTTATTGCTGCGACGATTGGGGACCTGATGCAAAAAGGTGTGGCTTATTATTCCAATCTTATCGGAATGCATAACGCTTGATTTTTATTTGTTTGCAAAAAAATATTTTGCGCTCTAAAATGTGCCAAGAGGTATGATAATGCTGTCACGTTTATTAGATTTTTTAATAGAATGTTTGAAGTGGCCAGTGGCACTTTTGGCAACACTGTCTTTGCCGGCATTAATTGAGGCTTTGGATCGTTTTCATTTAGGGAATTTGCGCTTTTTTGTGTTTGTTGGTGGTGTGGTGGTCTATTTTTCCATGAAGGCGGTGGCGGCTGCCCGATCAAATCTTTCTATGCAGATTTTGGCTCATGAATTTACACACGCTTTTTTTGCACTTTTAACGTTTCATCGGGTTACACATATTCATCTGAATATGGATGAATCCGGTGGGGCTATGCGTTTTCGCGGAAAAGGAAATTGGCTGATCACAATCGGGCCGTATTTCTTCCCGTTATTTTTGTTTTTTTTAATGCTGGGTGTCACCTTCTTTTCGGATCGTCTGCCTAAAGGGTATGTTTTGAACTTTATCTTCGGGTATTTCTTTGCTTATCATGTAGAGAGTGTTTTAATGCAAATACATGGGGAACAACCGGATTTTAAGCTGGTTGGTTTTCCTTTTTGTTGGCTTTTTCTCCCTGGGGCAAATATTTTTGTTTGTTCTTGTGTTATGGCATTTAATATGGCCGGTTGGGTGGGAATCTCCAGATATGCGGAATTTATCTATCGCTTAGATCTTCATAACATCAAAGTGTTGATTTCTTTTCTCACCACTCAATACAGCACTTTTTTGAGCTAGCCGATAATACTACTTCCGTCCCTATCGGGAGGATTTCCCGTTCCGGAATATGCCCGTATGCAAAATCAGTGATCACCGGAATAGCCAGACTTTGGGTAAAGTCTTTTATGCAATCGGCAATATCTCCGTCTTCAGGGGAAGCTGTAGGGCAGTTTGTAAATGCGCCAAAGATAATGCCTTTAAGCTTATCAAAGTTCTTTTGTTGTTTTAGCTGGGTCAACATTAAATCAATTTTATAAGTTTTTTCGCCCACATCTTCCAATAAAAGGATCTTATCTTTTAGGTCGGGAAAATAAGGTGTACCGCACAAATAGGTCAATACACTTAAACACCCCCCGATGAGAACGCCTTTTGCCTTTCCGGTAATGAAAGCTTTGCCCGAAACGGCAAAGTGTTTTTCATCAAACAAAGCCTTTTCAAGGGTTGTTGCCAAGGTGGGGGAAATTCCGTTTTCTTTAAAATCGTATAGCGGTAAAAATCCCGTTAATGACGAGCCACCTGTTTTTGTATAGACTGCATTTTGCAAGGCCGTAGAATCGCTCAATCCTACAATCGGTTTAGGATTTTTTTTGATTAGGGAATAATCCAAATATTCCAACATACGGGTTGCACCGGCCCCGCCTCTGATACAAAAAAGGGCTTTAATGTCAGAATTGGCGTATAAAGAATTTAATACTTCAGCACGTTCTTTATCTGTCCCTGCCAGATACCGATATTCTTGATTTAAGTTCTCTGCTAAGATGACATTTAGCCCGATTTTTTTGAAATAGGTTATAGCGGCGGATAAGTCTTTCCCTTGCAAGCCGCAAGAGGGGGCAATGAAAGCAACGGTATCATTTTTGTGCAATAGGGCCATTAAAATTTCTCCAATAAAGAATATCCCATATCGGTTATGGAATTATCTCTCGCTCCCATCAACACCACGCGATCTTTAGGTTTGACAACGGAAAGAATGTACTGATTTAATTCTTCTCTGGTGGCAAAAAACAGGGCATTTACACCCAGTGTTTTCGCATAATTTACCAGATCTTTTGAAGAAATATCTCTCTTAACCGTTCCACCGGCAAAAAAGATTTCCGGTATAAGCAAAATATCTTCTTTAGTGAGATGTCTGGCGAAACTTTCCATAATTTCTTTGCCCATCATTCGCATGGGGGAAAATCCGTGCGGTTGGAACATAATGATTAAACGTCCGTCGTAGTTTCTTAAAGCAGCAACAGAAGCATTTACTTTATCCGGATTATGTGCAAAATCATCAATTACGGTAATTTCTTTGGTTTGACCTAAAACTTCCAAGCGACGTTTTGTGCCTAAAAAAGTTTCCAAAATTTTACAAGCTTCCTCCGGTTTGATCCCTAAGAGAGAGCAACATGCAACGGCACAGAGAGCGTTTGCAACGTTAAAGCTACCGATAAGATTCAGTTTATAACTTTTGTGGTTTAAGGTATAAAGTGTCCCGTCCGGAACGGCTTTTATGTCAGAGGCAAAAAAGTCTGCGGTATTATCTACAACGGAAAAAGTAACAACGTTTTGGTGTATGTTGCGTAACGGGGTACTCTGCGGATTATCTTTGTTAAGCACAACGCCGTGTTTGGCTCTTGTCGCAAAACGCCCAAAGAGTTCTTGTAATTCTTCAATGGATTTGTGATCTAACGTGATGTTATTGATAACGGAAATGTACGGGGTGTATTTTTCAATAGATCCGTCACTTTCATCAGCTTCAATTGCACAGTATTCCCCATCATTGAGGATAACGTTGGGGATACCTTTACAATTTTCATAGTTTTTCAGCAATGCTCCGTTGATGACCAGAGGTTTCTTCCCCGCTTTATCTAAAATATAACCAATCATTGCGGTTACGGTGGATTTACCGCTCGTTCCCCCAACGGCAATATTGTACGGGTAAGAAGAAAAAATTTCAGCCAATAAATCAGAGCGGTGTTTGATCGGGATGTTGAGTTCTTTTGCACGTTTAATATCGGGCACGGTATCTTCTACGGCAGTAGAGGCATATAAAACATCAAAATCTTTATCCAGCATAGATCCGTCTTGCGGAAAAATCGTGATTCCTACATCGCTAAGTCGTTGTTTGTTCTTTAAATCCTTTCCTTGATCAAAACTTCTGTCCGATCCGTAAACATCATTGTTCTTATATTTCAAAACCTGTGCCAGAGCGCTCATGCCACTCCCACCCACAGCACAAAAACCGACTTTTGCCATAGTGTTGCCCCAAAATTTATTTCACTGCGTTCTTTCTAGCTCAAAAAGGTTAAAATAGTGATAAAAAAGGCTTGAACAGTGTATTAAAATAAGTTATCTTAAACACTGTTCTAACGTATCAGGTGAGAATAAAATGAATAAGACCAAAGAAGAAATTCGGGTGGATTTGATCCTTAAAGCCAGAGAAGTCCTTAAAAATAAAGGGCTATCGTTTTTAACGGCCCGCAAACTTGCAGATTATTCCGGTTATTCCGTAGGGAGTATTTATAATCAATTCAAAAGTATGGATACCCTGATTGTTTGGGAAAATTGTATGACCTTGGATGAGCTTTATGCCACTTTGCAGACGGCAGATTTAGGCTCAGATGTGTATAAAAACCTGAATTTACTGTTAGAAAAGTTTGTTGATTTTGTTTTAGAAAATAAAAATCTTTGGTTTACTTTGTACAATTCTCATTTTACACAAGAAAGTTCCGGGTATGAAGTTTTTTATCTGCGCCGTGTAGTTAAAATTTTGCAGTTGCTGGATCGTAATTTGCGTAAATTGTTTATTAAAGTTTCAGATAGAGAACGTCATCTTTCTGCGGAAGTTTTGTTTGCGACACTGTTTGCATTAAGCTCACTTTTAACTACGGAAAAAGAGTTCCCTCGTCTTAATAAGCGCTACGTTGTGCTTATCTTGTTTAACACCTATTTGGCGGGTATATCTTATTTAGCTAAAAAATAGGGTTACTTATTTTCTTCCAGATTTGTAACGATTTGTTTGGTAATTTCCTTAGCGTCACCCAAAAGCATAAAAGTGTTTTCCGCATAAAACAGGGGATTATCCAACCCGCTATATCCTACCCCAAGGGAACGTTTTACGAATAAAATACGTTTGGCCTGTTCCACTTCCAAAATCGGCATTTGGTATATCGGGCTGTCTTTAAGGGTCTTGGCGAGAGGATTTGTGATGTCATTTGCCCCGATAACATAAGCAACGTCTGTGGTTTGAAATTCCTGATTAATCTCGTTCAATTCAAAAATATTTTCCGTGGAAATACCTGCTTGGGCCAGAAGAACGTTCATGTGTCCCGGCATTCTTCCGGCGACAGGATGAATGGCAAATTTAACTGTAACATTGTATTCCTTTTGTAAAATCTTTGCCATAGTGGCTAATTCCGTTTGTGCTTGGGCAACAGCCATTCCAAAACCGGGGATAATGATGACTTTGTTGGCATTTTGTAACAGAAAAGCGGCTTCTTGCGGGGAAGCTTGTTTAAAATCTTTTCGATCTTCGGTGATTGAAGTTGTTTTGGGTGGTAAGAAAATCACTTTGAGGAGGGAGCGATGCATGGCTTTGGTCATCACATAAGAAAGGATAAGACCGCTTGCACCGATAAGTGTTCCTACAATGATAAGTAGTGTGTTATTTTGGCTGAAACCAACCAGTACCGTACTCCATCCGGACAAGGCATTTAATAAAGAAATGATAATCGGCATATCTGCTCCGCCAATAGGGATGATAAAAGCAAATCCAAACAGACCTATCAGTGTGCAAAATAAAAGCCAAAAGAAAATGAAGTTGCTTGCAAAAAAGGTAAGTGCAAGGCAGAGTAACAAAGTCCCAAGGCTCAAATATCGCCAAAAGGAAGTTGCGTTTTGGTTTAAAAAGCCCGATAGTTTCAAAAATGCGGCAAAAGATCCGCTAAACGTGAAGATCCCCACAAAAACAATCAGCATTTTGAACACAAAGGAAGAAGTCTCTTCGGCATAACCGATAGTTGCTGCGGCCATTCCACCGAATCCGTTTAAGAGGGCGATAAGTTGCGGTAAATTGGTCATGCCGGTTTTGTGGGCTAAAATTAAACCAATTCCCCCACCAAGGCAGAGTGCGGAAAATGTGAGCAACAGTTTGTCTTGTCCTAGGTGCATAAAGGCAAAAAGCAAGGCCAGACCCATAGCCCCGATAGCCACAAAATTTGCTAAATAGGCTCGTCTTGGGGAGGATAAACCGTGTAGAGCGGTGATGAATAAAATGCATATAATCAGGGATGAAATGTCAGTCATGATCAGAATCTTTCGGCTTAAACATTTTTAACATACGTGCGGAAACATAAAAACCGCCAAAGATGTTGATTGCGGCTAAACATACAGCAACTTCCGCTAAAAATAACCGCCAACCAAAGGCCGTATCAATCACTTCCATTGCCCCCAGAATAACAACACCGGAAATGGCATTGGTAACACTCATCAACGGAGAATGTAACATCGGACTCACCTGCCAGATGGCTAAATAACCGACAAAGCAGGCTAAAATAAATATCTCTGCTAGGCACATTATGATTTTCCTTTATAATGCGGTGGATGGGGGTAAAATAACGGGATGACATATTCAGGTATGGATTGCGGTGATGAAATCAGCTGTAATAGATTAAAAATATTGCCGGCCCACAATTCCGAAGCACTTATTGGTGTTTGTCGTTCCCAATAAAGATTCCGATAGAACAGCGGAGAATCCGTTTTTGCAAGGTTGTTTGCCGTTGTATCAATTATAACCGCGCTTTTTTTGAGTTCTTGCATTTTTTCTTCGGAAAGTATTTTGGGGGATTTATTTCCGTTTCCTACCGCACTGATCAGAATGTCCGTTTGGCTTATATCCCCGATGTTTAAGTTAAATTTTGCCCCAACAGACAGGGCCGGTTCTTCTGCAGATGGGTTAATATCTGACAAAGTTACATTGATGCCAAGGCGGTGAAGAACGGTTGCTGCCTGTAATCCTGTTACGCTAGCCCCAATAACTAAAGCAGTAGAGGCTTTTAAGGTGGCTGCTGCGGTCATTAAAACTCCGCTTGTTTTAGGGAGTTTTGAAACAGCAAAAACAGCGGCAGCGTAGCCTCGGATTGTATGTTCGGAACTTAAAACATCTATGCTTTGTGCCACGGAGGTGCGAGGTACTTTTTCTAATTGCAATAAACCGGCAGCACAAGGGAGAGACTCCACATTTACCGAGCTAAAATCGGCTATTAGGAGCTGTTTCTTTCTTAATAATTTCAAATAAGGTGATTCGGGTGGTAAAATTTGCACTAACACATCAGCCTCTTTGATAATTTCTTCCGGATTATCTTTGATTTCAGCTCCGTTTTGTACATATTCTTCATCCGTAAAGTATGCTTTGATGCCGGCATTTTTTTCCAATATAACATGATGCCCAAAAGATGTCAGCTTTTTGACAACTTGCGGGGTAAGGGCAATGCGTGTTTCATCAGGATCGCGTTCTTTGAGTAAACTTAAAATCATCGCTTTACTTTGTGAAGAAATGTTGTATAACTGCTCTCGATATATGTAA
>CAYPIZ010000050.1:0-2172 GCA_964410935.1 uncultured Acetobacter sp.
AATCTCAAACTTGATGAGCTAAGCAATCTCTGGCCAAAATATTTGGGCGACAAAGCCTGGAGTTGGTGTAAAGAAAGTCTTTACGGTGGCGATATTGACAATGCTGCGTTCTCTTTTGACTTTGGATGGGATAAAAAAACAAAACATTTCGGTCTGACCAAACTTAACGGGACAGCTGAAGTTAAAGATGCAAACCTGCATTATCTGGACGGGATGCCTGTTATTAAAAACGTGTATGGGACAGTCACATTTAGTGAGGATAAAATTTCCATTGCTGTTGATAAAGGGGCTTCGGATGGTGTCATTTTAACGGGTGGAACGGTACTTTTATATGATCTGGACAAGGAAGATAACTTTATTAAAATTGATTTGACCGGTAACTCCACAATCACAGATGCTTTGAAATTGATTGATAATGAACCGTTAGGCTTCACAAAAGAAATGGGTGTTAATCCGAACGATGTGGCCGGTGATGTGGACTTGCGGCTTAAACTTGATTTTGAACTTAAAACCAATTTAAAACCAACGGAAATTAAGGTTAGTGTTCAAGGTGATTTGAAGCAGGTTGAATACTTAGCCATGGAAGACGGAAAAACTTTTGTGGCAGATAACTTGAAATTGATCGTTACCGAGAAAGGTTTTGAATTAAAAGGTATTGCTAAATATCAGGGAATTCCGCTGACATTGGCTTTAAACGAAAATTTTCAGGAAAAGAAACATAAAAGTCGCATTATTGCCGATGTAAAAGTTGATGATGCAGTCTTGAAAAAACTCGGGGTTGATGCCGAAATTTTGCAGGCACCTTATTTTACGGGTACATCAGATATTCATATGACGCTCACATTCCTCAATAACGGCGATAAAGAACTATTTGTAGACGGGTCTTTAAAAGATGTTGCAATGGATTATGCCTTTTTAGGTTTTGCCAAAGCTAAAGATATACCTGCCCGTGCTAAAGCCCGTATGATTTTGCACAATGATAAGATTAAAGAAGTTTCTGAGTTTTCATTGTTGAAAGCGCAATTTTCCGCCAAAGGAAAGATGCTAATGACATCAGACGGACAGATTAAAACAATTGATATTTCAGAAATTAAAGCCCCTAAAACATTTGCAAAAGCAAAGGTTGACATTAAATACCAGCCCAAACTTAACCTAAAGGTTACCGTTTCAGGTGATGCTTATGATCTGACAGAATTTTTTGATTCCAAGAAACAAACCACCAAAGAAGAAAAAGAAAAGAAAAAGAAGAGTTTGAAAGATCCTTTGGAAGATATGATGGATACGGACATTGTGGTAGGCGTTAATAAATTGTGGACCAACCCGGATGTTCCTATTACCACTTTTGCAGGAAAAGCCTCAATTCGTCATGGTATAGGGTTGTATAGTATGAATTTAGTGGGGAACTACGGCTCTAAAAAAGATGTGAAGATGAAACTTGATTTTACCCCTCGTGGAAGCGAGTATGTTTTGGATATTGATTCCAACAACGCAGGGGCAACCCTTAAAGTATTACGTCTTTACGATAATATGAAAGGTGGAAACTTGAAAATTGAAGCGAAGAGAGATAAATACAGAAACTTCACCGGGCATGCAAAAATGTGGGATTTTGCTTTGATTGATACTCCGGTATTTGCAAAATTACTGAGCTTATCTTCGCTAACCGGCATTGTGGATATGCTAACCGGAGAAGGGCTTACTTTCTCCCATCTTAATGCGCCGTTTCGTTATACTTTCTCAACAAAGTATCTTTCTACCGATGATGCAAGGATGTCCGGTTCGGTGTTAGGGGTAACAATGAATGGGCAATATAATCTGGTAGACGGGGATATTGAGGCTAAAGGCATGGTTATTCCGGCTTACGGCTTAAATAAATTTATCGGCAATATTCCGTTGGTAGGGAAAGTTTTAGCCGGTAAAGACGGGACAGTATTTGCTACAAACTATAAAATTAGCGGTGACATTGATAAGCCGGATATTTCTATTAATAAGCTATCAACTATTGCACCGAATTCCCTTAAAGAACTGTTTTCTGATGAGGAGTAATCTGATGGAAAAAAAGATTGGCATAGACTTTCACGGGGTTATATCGGCTGCACCGGATATTTTTGCAACTTTTACCCAAGCACTCAGAAAATACGGAATAAAAGTTTATATTATTACAGGCGGACCAGT
>CAYPIZ010000050.1:2272-7583 GCA_964410935.1 uncultured Acetobacter sp.
TGATTTTTTTCTTGATAAGCATCTTTAAGGACTGTTAGTATAGCTCATATCGAGATTATTATCGGATTGTTCCATGGAAAAAGAGTGTTTACAAAAAGAGATTTCCCGCTGTTTGGGCTGTAAGATTAAGCCTTGTGAAAAGGCTTGTCCGCTTGGGGTTTCTCCACATGATTTTATTGCTGCTATGAAAATGGGAGATTATGCAAAGGCGGCTTCTCTGATTGCAGCGAAAAATCCTATGCCGGAAACATGCGGTAGAGTGTGCCCTGCTCTTTTTTGTCAGAAAGTCTGTATTCGGGGAAAAATTGATAGTGCTGTGGAAATTCCATGCTTACAAGCTATGGCTATTGAAAAAAGCGGTTTACCTGAACTGATTTTACCACAAGTGAACAACAAGCGTGTTGCTCTTATCGGTGGGGGAATTAGTGCATTGGGAGCAACCTATACTTTAATTACGCATGGATTTAAAGTTGATATTTATGAGCAAACAGGGGAATTGGGCGGAGCAGCTCGTTATATCCCGGAATATCGTCTTCCGAAAGCTGTGTTAAACAAAGAAATAAATCGTTTAGTAAACAATGATAGAGTGCGGATCTTTTATCATCACAAAGTAACTGACTTTACATCATTACAAGTTCAATATGACGGTGTTATTTTAGCTATTGGGGAACAAACGCCTTGTACTTTGGGAATTGATGGAGAAAACTTTTGCTTGGCGTATAAAGATTTCCTCACAAAGACGGAAAAAACCTGTGAGAATATTCAAAAAATCGGAATTATAGGTGGGGGAGAAGTTGCCTTAGATTGCGCCCTCTCGGCTAAAAAATGCGGTGTTCCCATGGTCGAAATGTTTGTAAGACGCCGGCAAGAAGATATGCGTATCGGCAAAAAAGATTTTGAAGAATTAAAGATAAACGAGATTGTCGTTAGAGATTTAACCTCCGTTATAAATATCCATCCCAATTCCGATTGCTATGATCTAACCGTTATTCATAACGCCATAAATGATGACGGAAAAGCTGTTCCTGTATCCGGGAGTGAAAGTGCACTGCAAGGTTATGATGCGGTTGTTCTGGCTTTGGGGGCAAAATGTACGGAAAACATTCCGGAAGGTCTTCTTGTTGCCGGTGATATGACCGGTAAAAGCGGAACAGTTGTTGAAGCACTGGCCTCGGGCATGGCTGCCGCAAACTCTTTGATGGAGAAAATCGCTTTATGAAAATAACGTTAGGTGTTATCGGTAAATGTAAAAAAGGATCTCCGGAAGCGGAAATTATTACCCGTTATCAGGAAAGAATGAAATGGACCTTGACAATCAAGGAAAAAGATAACAGTACACAAGCCGATGAGGCAAAGTTTTTGCAATCGCTCATTTCTCCCCAAGCCAAAACCGTTGTTTTAGACGAACGTGGTAAAAATATGAGCAGTTTGGAATTGGCAGAAATTATCAAAGGCTGGCAACTCGGCGGATGTTCTGAGATTTGTTTTCTTATTGGAGGTGCAGACGGACATTTGGAAGAAACCCGTCAAAAAGCGGATCTTATCCTTTCTTTCGGGAAACTGACCCTCCCCCATATTTTGATGCGTGCCGTACTTTGTGAGCAAATTTATCGGCAAGAGACCATTATTGAACATCACCCCTATCACCGGGCATAATAAAAGGTGTTCTCCACGATTAGGACGTTGACAACATCCTTAATTTGTGCTAAAATTTTTCAAAATTATGGGGATATCTCTATGGCTAATGATCTTGTTGTACCTGAAATTGTCCTTTTAGACAAGCTGGAAGAAATGGATAATACGCTCTCACCGACCTTGTGGGCACAAATGCGTAATGATGCCGTTTGCTTTGAAGAAACCTTAGATAGAAAAGATAAAAATCTTCCGGCAATACAGCGGGCTAAAAAGCGTATGTTCTTACAGGATTTTGCCAACAAAGCCATCAATGAGATGATTGAAATTTCACCTATGGTTACACCTGAAATCGCTAAACAAATTTATCGCTTGCATATTTTTTGTTGCCAAAGGGTTCTGCATGATGCTGATGTTCGCCATAATCCGCTTACATTGTCTTTTAAGGCACTGGGTGAAATGAAAAACGCACTCATCGGGATTTTTTTATCATACCGACTGATAGAGCCGTCTTGCCCATATAGTTGGGATAAAGATTTTTTTGAAAGAAACATTTTTTTGCATAAAAATTCTGAAGGGGGCGTCGTTTTAACTTTTTCAAAAATAGATACTGATACAATCAATAAGGCCGTCAATGAAGAAGTTGTAACCGACTGGCTGATTTATCGTGCCTATGATCATAACGGTATCCGAACCTTAATGGATATAAAAAATAATTTATTGACCTTGCCGAACTATTTGCGCGGGGGACATCCATCCGTGGAATTCTCGCGTTTTGAACGCAAATTCAGAGAAAAAGTCAACAAGAAAAAAGAAGCTCGCAATGATGCCTTGGATTTAGAATACAGAAAGACACTTGTTCGGGCGATTGCCGAGGAACGGGTGCAACGTATGATTGATCAAGGAATGAGTGCGGAAGAAATGTTGGCTGCGGCCTATAGCGATAATCTGTCTTTAGAAGAACGGCCTAACCAGTCTCTTCCACAAAAGCAGAGTGAGAGTGCCGCACCCAAAAGGATTACCTCTGTTCCTAAAGTGCTCCCAAAATCAGGCAGCACACCGGAAACTTCTGCTATTGACGAAATGATTGCTAAATTTTTAGATGATGAGTAACACTTATTTCAAGAGCAGAACAATATAATCATCATAAATGAGAATGCTTTCCTTTGCCGGCCACGGACGCCCTTTATATTCCACAAATTCTTTAATTGCCGGAATTTGCATAGCTTCGGAAACTTTAGCATCATCACTGATAAAATCCGTCTGATAGAAGAAGTTGTACGCTTCTTTCACACTCCCTTCCGGATAATATGACCATTCAAGCAGATCCCCACTTTTCAGTTCTTTCGGCTTTTTCAGGTAGAACTTTTGACGCAGGCTGACTTCCCCAATTTGTAAAAATTTGTATTGGCGGGTAATGTCAAATTCAGGCATTTTTTCCAGACGGGTGATAATGCGTTCTGCTAACTTGCTTTCAGCATCAAAACCGAACTTCCATACCTTTTGGGCATAAGATACTCTGATACATCCCATAAAGATAAACAGAATTGCCACTGCATAAACGGCACGCCGCCAAGAACCGGAATTTAGTTTTATCAGCAATGTAAACATCAAAACATAGAGCGGAACTAACCCGTAAAAATCTATCCGCACCAGATGTGCCGGATTAAGCTCGGATTGAACGGAAAACAGATAGGTTAATTGCGACCCTATCAGCACTAACAAAAACATCAAAAAACCACGCAACGTTGCCTGTAAAGACGGGGCAGAAAAGATGAGTGAAAAGAGTGTTGCTACAACAAGAACAGCCCCGACAATTTTATACCCAAGGCCCAAAAACGGCAGTTCTACAAAAAACTGCTCTATCATCACCACAAAAAGTGTCCCTATTTTGGAAAAAATTTCCAAAGCCGAGGCTAATTTGGTGTTATAAGCATCATGCAAGATCCCCTCTTCTTTCAGTAAGAGGACGATAAAGACATAAAGCATGATGGCGGCCGTTAAATTGACAAACTGCTGCAACTCTCTCAAAAAAGCATTTTTGAGACTGATATCAGCATAGACGGTCTGAATAAAAATTTTACCAAGCAAGGCAACGGCAATAAAGTTAATCACCGGTAGATACGTCCCCAAAGCAAGGATAATCAACAAAATTGAAAGGAGATTATAAACATAAGTATGGTATGCTGTTTTACCGCGCAAACCAGCCAAGAGGAATGCAGAGCAAATCCATACCGGCAACCAGAAATTCCCTAATGTGTTTTTCGCAAAATAGAGCCAAGAAAGCGCATACGGGTTGACAGCCAATAACAAACCGGCGACAACAAACGGTGTGCTACGAAGCGGTAATTGCCACCATATTCCTAACAGGACAGCCCCTAAGGCTAGGCCGGCAAAAGCAAAAAGATTGTTGATAACAGGGAGAATTTTCCCGTCAAACAAAACATTTTGCAAAAAGTATGCAGAAAAGCGCCCCTCTTCAAGACCTTCACCCAATGGGACAGAGCGTCTGACTGCGCCCCAATCACCACTTCCCCACATAAAATTGACAGTGTGGAAAAGATACGCCAGATTGATAAACAAAAACAACAGCCAAAAACTTTTGCGTAACTTAGCAGGAATTTTGTAATATGCTTTACTCACCTCTTCAGCCCAATCCAATTCGGAAAAAGCATAAACCACTTTTTGCTTAAACCTCGAGCTGACCAAAACGGCTACACCTATAAGAAAAATCAGGGTCACAACAACTATTCCACCGGAAGATAATCCCAGACCAATAGAATTCAGTGCCACGCCCCCAAGCAATAAAGCTAAAGCGGTCAAGATAATTATTAATAACATGCCTAAATTTCTACTCATCTTTACATCTCCGATTTATCTGATTTTGAGTATAAAAAAGGGGAAATCTAAGTCAAAGTTTTTCCCCGACTTATCCCCCAACATTCAGGTAAGACACCATTACTTTGCGTGGATTACAAGAGAAAATTTCTTGAAAATAAAAAAAAGCATATTATCTTTGGTTGATAAATACAGTTCATTTTGTGGGGTTATCATGAAAAATATGTTCAAAAGTTTGGCTCTGTTTACGTTGTTTGCCTTGGAGGCTGCCGCAGCGCCAACAAAACAAGATGTGCAAAAAGTAGAGGATTATCTCAATTCAATTAAGACCCTTTCTGCCAACTTTGTACAGATTGCCAGCAACGGGGAAAAAGCTGAGGGACGTATTTATATTGAAAAACCGAATAAAATTCGGATGGAATATAACCCTCCGTCAAATATTTTGATTGTCGGTAATGGGGATTACATTGTGTATTATGACAAAGAATTGGAGCAGATTACCAATATAGATTATGCAGACATTCCGGCAGCGATGATTTTGGCCAATACGGTTAAGTTGAATTCTAAAGAGCTTAAAGTGACGGATTTTTATCAGGACCCCGGGATTACGCGGGTGAGTTTGCAATACCAAAATGCCGGCGATTTGGGGCCGTTTACGTTAGTATTCTCTAATTCTCCGTTTGATTTGAAACAATGGAAAGTTATTACACCACAATCTTTGGAAGTTTCTCTTTCTTTATACGATACCGTAACGGACGGAACACTCAATGACACATTGTTTACGTTTAATAAAACGGAAACACAAAAAAAGAACAATCGTTTCAAACGGAAGTAAGTTTGA
>CAYPIZ010000051.1:0-7534 GCA_964410935.1 uncultured Acetobacter sp.
TGATCCTGTCCGAAGGAGAGATAAAAACTTTATTGAATCTCCTAAAAATATTAAAGAAATTACACTGGCACTGTTAAAGTTTGATTTGCCGGCCTTTTTCAAGGCCATAAGCAAAAACAGAAATTTTGCTGACGGTAGCGATGAAAAAACGGTGGAATTGGCTAACGGTTTCAAAGCAAGAATTTTATCCGCTACGGCAAGTTTGGGTGATGAAAGCGAAATTAAGACGGTGATAGAGGTGTATATTCCCAAAGGATACTACATAAACGGGGACTATCTAAATCAGCACAATCAACCTCACTTCTTTTTGAGTGAAGATGTCAAAGAAGGGAATAATATTAAAAATTACCAATTATCTTATCCCGCAGCTGCAGGTGTTGTAGATAACGGTAAGACAAAACGCCTATATACCGGTATTGTACGGTTTCCGTTGAAAATTGAACGGGCAGATTTAACCTCTGATGTCATCATCCGGGGGTATTTCCGTTTTAATGCCTGTAACGCAAATGCCGATTGCCAAGAGATGATTTCAGATCATTACCTCAAGTTACCCGCTTCCGATGTATCCAAAACTTCCGTCTATGACAACTATGTAACACAAAGTTTTGCTCGTATTCCGCAGGAGCAGACGCCTCATGCTTCCTTAAACAATGCGGTGTACGAAAATAACAAGTTTGTTTTGACGTTTGATACGAACAAAAGTTTCAGTAATGTTGCCGCTATGGTTGAAGACGCCGACGGCTCGGATTTCCTAACGCCACAATACACCATAGACAAAGATAAAGTAACCGTAAGTTTTGATGCCCCTAAGAAAATTACGGATAAAGAAGTTGCTGTTACGGCAACCTTTGACAATAAAGAAACTTTACGTACGGTTGTTACTCCCGTTATTGAGGAACGAACAACCTCAAAAGAAGCTTCTGCTGATTATAAGGCATTTTATCTTTTAGGACTTTGTCTTAACTTGATGCCGTTAGGGCTATATATCTTCTTCCAGCTGGTATTTTTAGGACGTTGCAAGAAAAATCGCTTAAAAGTTTTGTGCAATTATGCTCTAGGGAGTGCCGTTGCTCTTTGTTGCATAAGTTTGCTTTTTGATTTTGATAACGGGCATGCTATTTTTGAAAATCCGTGGATGACAACGGCTGCTCTCATTGTGGCAGGAACACTCTTAGCTGAAAGTAACGGAGATACCGATCTCCGGCTTTTCAGGCCTTTTAAGCAAATTTTTAAGTTTGGTCTGTTGTTTGGTGTTATGATGGTTCTCAGCATGACAGCTTTGCCGATGTATAAAGAAGTTGCAGCATTCTCCTCCCTGCACGCTCTCTCCGGTACGGAATATATTTTGAGCTTTATCGTGCTTTGGTGTGGAATAATCACGCTACCGGCTATAGCACTTCTCTCTCCGAAGTTTATTGAACCGAATAAAAAGATACTTTATTTCAATGTTGCCTACAATATCGTATTTATTTTCGGTAGTCTGTTTCTGATCCTCAGACAAAGAGGAAATTCAGCCGTAATTATCGGGTTAATGGTTATCTTTTTAACTATGTCTTTGTGGCGTATGTATCCGCAACTGTTGACCCGAAAATTAAATCGTCTCCGTTCACAAGAGAAGAAAAAACGCCTGTTTTTGAAGCTCCAATATATGATGTTTGGATGGCTCAGTACAATCTATATCATCGGTGCTGGAAGTCTTGCCTATACGGGCTTAAAATCCAATAGTGGAATTTCTCCGGAAGCCGTACAAAACAGGTTATCACAAGCATCATATCAAAAACCGCTTTTAGTGGCGGTGGAAGGTTATTGGACCTTTTCTACATTTGCAAATACATTTACGCTTGACGAATTAAAAAAGAAAGGATTAGAGGTAGAAACGATAACAAGCTACGGGCATAATCCGTCAGCGGAGAAATGGTTAGCTTTATATAACAAACAAAGCGCTCCCCTCAATGTTTTGTTCACCGAACGCCATCCCCAAGGGTTGGTTCTTCCTTCTGATTTACGTTCGGTTCATTGGGAAGAAGCTTTAAAAACTTTTGAATAGAAAGGATAACATGATGACAAATACACCACACGCAGGGTTTAGACCGGTTATAGCTCTTATCGGTAATCGTAATGCCGGAAAGTCAGCTCTGTTGAATAGCCTTATCGGACAAGAAGTTTCTATTGTATCTGATACATTGGGGACAACAACCGATGCCGTGAATAAAGTTTATGAACTTTTGCCTGCCGGTCCGGTGAGTTTTTATGATACAGCCGGCCTTGATGATGAAGGTGACCTCGGACAAAAACGTATTGAAGCCACTAAAAAAGTTTTGGAGCGTGCTAATGTCGTGTTGTTGGTTATCGGTCAAGCCGGAATAACGCCAAAGTTGGAAAAACTAATGGCTCGTCTGCAAAACATGGGAACACCGGTTATTCCTGTTTTCAATTTTGCCGACGTTAAACCGGTGGATAAAAAACTTTTGGAAGAATATGACGCCATAAATGTTTCTGCCAAAACCGGGGAGGGCATAGAACAGTTAAAAAATCGTATGATTGCCCTGTTAATGCAGAAAGAACCGGAAAAAACTTTGTTAGACGGTTTAATTCAGCCTAATGATACCTTCGTTCTGGTAACGCCGATTGATATGGCAGCCCCAAAAGGGCGTCTGATTATGCCCCAAGTACAGACTTTGCGTGAAGTTGTGGATGCAAAAGCTTTTGCCCTCATTACGGAGGAAACCGGGCTGGCAACAGCGCTTAAAAAATTGGTTAATCCTCCAAAACTCGTTATTACGGATTCTCAAGTGGTGAAAAAAGTTGTGGAAACGCTTCCTGCAGAACTCCCCTTAACAACCTTTTCCATGCTTTTTGCCCGTTTAAAAGGTAATTTTGCGGAAATGTTAAAAGGGGCAGAAACCATAAAAAATCTTCCGGATAATGCCAATGTTCTTATTGCCGAGGGCTGCTCTCATCATATTAGTTGTGATGATATCGGTCGTGTAAAAATTCCGGCATTGCTTAAAAAATACACCGGTAAAGAGTTGAATTTTGAATTTGTCTCCGGCAATGATTTTCCCGAAGATGTGACGCCGTATCATATTGTCATTCATTGCGGTGGATGTGTTTTGACTCAAAAGACCGTGCAAAACAGAGTAAACCGTTGCCAGCAACAGCATGTTGCTATCACAAATTACGGTATGGTAATTTCTCTGACGCAAGGTGTATTGGAAAGAACATCGGCACCGCTAATTAAGAATGCTTAATCCCATATTCTTGGTAAAAGTTGTGGAACATAAAAGACCTTACCTTTGCCCCGTAGGTCAATATAACCGCCGTTGTTGAGGGGAAGGTCTTTTCCATCCAAACTTATCTTTCCAAGGCTAAAACGAATACGTTCTTTATAAACGCATTCTTCCGCGGTACAGATAAGGTTGTCAGTTTCCTTACTCTTAGAGGCACTTCCTGTCCACATGGTGCTTAAAAAACGATTTTTATGCCATGGTGACAACCCCATAGAGCCGTCTTCTTGCCTAAAAGCGAAAGTTCTGCCTTTCCCGTCAAATACAAAATCTGCTCTCGGGCTAAAGCAAACGGTCATGCACCCCAAAACGATAGCAATACAGCCCCAGCTACGCCATTTTTCTTGCCAGATACAGAGCCACAAAATCCCAAAGGTGAGAAGAAAAACACCAAAATCAGATAAGTAAGGAAGATGCTCTCCCATATCCGCACCGGCCAGATCCGCCACAAAAGCGGTAATTTTGTTAAGAAGACAGATAGTCAATTCCAGAGGTTTCACACCGTATGCGCCCAATCCGACCGTAAGACTACCTAAAAAGAGTAACAGGGCAGGCATCACCATAAAAACGATAACCGGTCCTGCTAACAAATTTCCCAAAGTCGTATATGCCGATATTTGATGAAAATAATACCAACTGTAAGGAAGCGTTGCCAGACTTGCCACCAAATCCGTAATTAACACTCCCAGAAAATAGGTTTTGAGTTTATGCCACCGTGTTTGTGCCGCATAATAGTGTGTCAAATCGCCTCTAAAATGTTCATAAAAGGCAACGAGTGCTAATACGGCCATAAAACTCATCAAGCCACCGGCAGAAATGACCGCCTGTGGCATAATAATCGCAACCAGGAGCAAGCTTGCCCCCCACATCCGCAATGAAATTGCCCGCCGTTTCAGCATCACTCCTAAAAGTACTAGAACCGTCATCACAAAAGCGCGCACGCAAGACACACTTTGCCCTGAAATCAGGAAATACCCAATTCCCCCCAATATGGCAATAAATGCTGCAAGTTTTCTAAAATCGTAACGCCCACCTTGAACTGCAAATAACAGAGAGCGAACTAAAAAGAACACCAAAAGGACAATCAATCCCATATGTAAACCGGAAATTGCTAAAAAATGAGCCAAGCCGGCGCGACGATAGGCAGTGCTTTGATTCGTTGTAATGTGGCTTTTATCACCGATACTGATTGCCTGAATAACGCCTTGTGTGTCCGGCGTAGTGTTTTCGGAAATAAGTTTTGCAATATTAAAACGGACATCATTTATCCATGCCGCAAAACGATTTTCTTGGTGTGGGCAGTCAATCTGATAAACTTCTGCCTCGCTATACCCGACCCCGCTGATGCCTTTATAAAAATTTTCTCTTTTGAAGTTGTATGTTCCCAATGGATTAGGGCTTAATTCTTTGGGGAAATTGGCAAGAAGTTCCACACACATATTGGGTTTCAGACTGTCGTTTTTGGCAGTTAGGCTAACCTTAAATATCCCTTTTAGCGGCTTGTCATAATCTTCCACATCCTCCAAAGTTAAACGCATGCGATTGGCGTAATTGTAATCTATTGCTTTAATTTTGCCTCTTAAATACATAATTTCACTAATATTTTGCTCTATACTATGACGCTTATATAAAGCATCCCCTTTTGCCGCACACAGCCCCAAACAAAATACGGCAAGGTAGGTTAATATCTTAAAAAATGCTTCCGTTTTGCGATAAAGATAAAGTGCTAACAGAACCGCTTCCAAAGCGATAACGACGGTATATGACGATAATTCATAAGGGAGTGTCAGATAAAAAGCGATACCCAAGGCAAAACAAACCGGATACCATATCAACAAAGCTTCTGCCTCATTCATATAGCATTCTACGGCAGTTCTTTTAACATAGACCCATGTCTTTTTGAAAAAGTGTATCACTGTTTTTGCTCTATCTCTTTAATGATAAGTTGCGCTGCTCTCCGGCTTGGTTTCAGTTTTCCAACACCTAAAAGCCCGTCAAGTTGCCTCATTTGGGCTAAAAAGACATCTTTTTCGTGGCTGTTTGTTCCCTGGATAAAAGGCAGGGCTGTATCCATAATCTTTTCAGCCTGACAATCCTCTTGCAGCAATTCGGGGATAGCCGTTTCACCTAAAATCAAATTCGGCAGATTAACGGATTTAATTTTTAAGAAATGACGAGCCAACCAAGCTGTCAACGGTGCAACCTTATAAGCAATCAAATGCGGAATATGTGCAATGGCCAATTCCAAAGAAACCGTTCCTGAAGCCGCTATGGCAAAACAGGCACTCTTCATTGCCTGAAAGCGTTCTTCTGCCTGATTTATCACCAAGACATCTTTGGCAGCGGCTTCATTTAAGATATTTTGCACGCGTTTTTCCACTGTCTGCACTGTCGGTAATACAAACCGTACCTCCGGAATTTCTTTTTTTATCAATCTTGCTGCATCTAAAAAAGTCGGTAGTAATTTAGCCACTTCATTATGACGAGACCCCGGCAGAAGCAACACCACTTTTTCATTTGCTTTGATATTGTACTTTTCCAGAAATGGTTGAACCGTACTTTGAAGTAACGGATTTTCAATCGCTGCATGCCCCACACACTCGGTCTTCAACTGATAAGGGGTAAAATATGCCGGCTCATTGGGAAAGAGAGTTAACAGATAATCTATATAGCGATGCATTGTCTTTGCCCGTCCGGCTTTCCAAGCCCAAACTTGCGGTGCAACGTAGTGAATTTGCAAAACTTTAATCCCTTTTTTGCGTAAGGCTTTATGAACACGGGCAGAAAAGCTCCAACTGTCAATCGTAATCACTGCATCAGGTTTTTTAGCCTCAATATCCGCCACGGTTTCTTTAATTCTCCGAAGCACTTTAGGAATACTCGGGATCACTTCTGCCAGTCCCATAACCGCCAAATCGCTAATATCAAACAGGGAAGAAACACCAGCTTTTTGCATATTTTCTCCCCCCACACCGGCAAACTTCACTTGCGGATTTTCCTGTCGCAATGCTTCAATCAAACGCCCGCCTAATGAATCTCCGGAAGGCTCACCTGCAATCACATAAATCAACATTTTTCATACTCCGTCGGCACAATTCCTTTAATGAACATACCGTATTTATTTGCCTTTTTAATGACTTCTTCTTCATTAACAATCAAAGTATTTCCGGCATGAACCGCAATCCCGTTAAAACCGCTTTTGTAGGCATTTTCCACCGTATTCACACCGATAGTCGGCAAATCAATCCGCATATCTTGTTGAGGCTTCCGTAGTTTCACCAAAATCGGAGCTTTCCCCTTTCGTACATAATCTTTGCAGCGGATAATCAGCTTATCCGTTCCTTCAATTCCTTCAGCCCCTAAAACTAACCCTTGTTGCACAACAACGGATTGCCCTACATCAAGTTTTCCTAAAGAAGAGGCAACTTCCACGCCACGCCGAATATCTTCTTCATCATCCTTGGTCGGCTTGTGCTTGGTCAAAATTCCTTCCTTTACCAACAAATTCGGCACTACTTCCTGAATCCCGACCACGCGCATCTTTTCACTTTCAATTTCTTTAATCAGCGCACGCAAAATACCGTCATCCCCCAGTGCTTTTGCTCCCAGTTTAGTAAAAAAAGCAGCCGTGCGTAAATCCGGTACCAGCTCGGCAAGGGTAGGGCGTTTAATTGTTCCGATCATCACAACTTCTTTGACATCTTCATCTATGAAGTGTTTAAAGCCGGTTCCTGCCTGCCCGATACGCAACCAGACACAATTTTTTTCATCTTTCAAAGCATTTTCATCAGCATTATCTTTAACGGCCAACACAAAATAAGGACGCTTATTTTCTTTACACCAATCAACCACTCTCTTAGGTAAATCCCCACCACCGGCGATAATCCCCAATTTTCGGTTAGTAACAAAAGATGTCTCTTCAACAGGTAAGCTTTTTTTCTTAAACATAATTCAACTCTACACAGTTACACTCACAAACCGAGTGTAGCATAATAAAATTTTTATGCAAAATCTATAAAAATATTATTGACAATTATTTCAAGGGGCGTTATATACACCTCTGCTATCGCATGATAGATACATTTATCGCGGGGTAGAGCAGCCCGGTAGCTCGTCAGGCTCATAACCTGAAGGTCGTTGGTTCAAATCCTTCCCCCGCAACCAATAAAACAAGAAGCACCCTCGTGGTGCTTTTTTTGTTTTATATGAGTTGCAAGGATTTGAGCCAACGAGAAAGTTGGTTCACT
>CAYPIZ010000052.1:0-3549 GCA_964410935.1 uncultured Acetobacter sp.
TCTTTCAACGCGCCTCCGTAAAAAACTTCCGGTATCAGAAACGCATAAGCCGTCAACTGAGGCGAGAGTGCATAACTTTTCCCCACCCCTAGCTCCACATCCGCCAGCGTCACATCATCCCCTTTTTTAGCCTCAAACAGTCGTTTTACCCCAACGTTCAAATCGTATGACCACGGCGAAAACAACATATCGTTTTCCGAAAGAGATTTTATCCCCAAACCTTTAAATTCTTCCAACACCACCGCATTTTTACCGTCCAAATGACGTAATTTCGTTTCAAACAGAGAGATCTCCGCGCCTTTAAGCAACCCGAAATCATCCTCCAAAAGTGACGTATAGAGCGGACGAAATCCCAACTCTTCAAACACCTTTCCTCTTTCTGCCCCCACACTCACACTCACCAGCGATGCACCATGGGCCAAGATTGGATTTTCTCCGTCTTTCAACTCATCAAAATATTGCTGACCTGTCGCCGTTTTGCTCCGTTCCCGCAAAAGCGAAAAACTTTGCTGACGATACTCTTTCAAAGGCAGCTCCCCGTCCACATAACGATATTGCACATACTGATACGCCGTTTCCAACACTTCGGCTTGTTCTTTGTTGCTCAGATTGTTTTCTGTTTTTTCCTGTTTCAATAACTTCTTCAACGCTTGTTTCTGCACACCGTTCATCTGCGCCAAGCGATATTTAATTTTTGACTGCCGACTGGGACGATACGCCGTTTCCGCAATCAGATGCGGCTCTTTTTGTATAGCTTTTAAAGTATCCAACGGCAACGTATACCAATGAAACCGCTCGCTCAAATTTAACGACGGCCTCACTGCCTCTAACACCAGCAACAACACATACGAGCAATTTTTAGAGGCAAAG
Source organism: uncultured Acetobacter sp. (assembly GCA_964410935.1). GTDB lineage: Bacteria > Pseudomonadota > Alphaproteobacteria > RF32 > CAG-239 > CAG-267. Next base: position 871 of record CAYPIZ010000052.1, read on the forward strand.
TAATAGCGGATTTTCGCTTGGCGTATCTCCCACACATACGCGACAAACAGCGCCAATTCCTCATCTGTCAGCTTCAGCCGATATTCCCAAATATCCCGATTTTCAATATTATTGTACAGATTGATAACGTCATAATACGGCTTCACGGCAAACGCTCCGTAATATCCGCCCCACAATCCTTTCAAAGCGTACAACACACCGCTTTCATCACCGGTATCCGCCCCAAAATTCACCCCATGTGCTAAAAGTTGCGTTCCCTTCCGCTTGGTATCAATCCGAAACAACGTATGCCCGAACAGAGAGGACGGATTATTCATGTACGCATTGGTAAATAACAGGGTCACCGCCTCGGGTTGTACATCTTGTAAAAATTTCTGATATTCCTCACAATCCGCCAACGATCCTTGCACCAGACCGCGCTGTTGCAAATACATAAACCTTGCCGGAAAAGTACATTTAAGTTTATCTCCCTCTCTCCCCAACGTCTGAACTGCAACATTCAACTCGGCTTGCGGATTTATCCGCCCGTCTGCAGCAAGGAAAAAATCCTCATTTTCAATCACGGAAACATAACCGTTCCCGCTTTTTTGATACATCAAAAGCTTCAGCCACGCCGCATCAACGGTCGTTTCCGCCTGACACATTCCCCCGCAAAGAAGCAAAAAAAAGAGTGCGAAAGCGAACCTCCGCACCCTCATCATCGGATTAAGCATTCGCTATTTCCATTAAACGCAAAGCCACATCAACGGCTTCCACATTTTCGTTATCAAACAAATAAGCGAAGTTAGCCTGTGCCTTAGCCCCTAACTCAGAACTATCCACATTCAAAATACCGGCTAACGTTTCAATCGTTTCGCCCTGTCCGGCAGAGGCATCCATAGCAAACTGTTCCATATTGTTTTCAATAACGGCCAACACCAACTTGCCCGTACCACCGGTCACACGCCCGTTCGGATCACACCCGGAAGTTCCCAAAGTAACACCGATTGTGTTCATAAATGTGGCATTGGTAGACATTGCCAATACTTGCGGAATAATACCGGATTGTCCTTTCCAAGCCATAGACCCCAAACCGCAACCACCGGTAGAGTCAATCGCTTCGGCAGATGTTCCCGCAAACATAATCACAGCAACAGCCATTCCTTTAATCAGATTTTTATTCATCAAACTTCTCCAATTTATCAAATTACATGCCCAATTTAGCATCTTTTCACCTATTGTATAGCATAATGTAGAACTAATTAACAAGCCCCAAAATTTCAAAATTTCACTTGATTTATTATTTTTGGTATGATTAAATACCTTTAAACAAAACAAAAGACTTGGCTGTATTCTTTGCAAAAAGGCAGTCAAATTTTTTTCAAACTTTTAAAAAAACAATAACCTCCGCCATATTGCGGATAGGTTCTTTTTAGGAGAAATAAAATGGAAAAATTTCCGCTGACTCAAAAAGGATTTTTACGGTTAGAACAGGAACTTAAGAACTTAAAAGCGGTAGAACGCCCTAACATTATCGCTGCCATTGCCGAGGCTCGCTCTCACGGTGACTTGTCCGAGAATGCTGAATATTCCGCAGCCAAAGAAAAACAAGGGTTCATTGAGGGCCGTATCCAAGAATTGGAAGCCGTTGTCAGCCGTGCTCAGGTTATTAAGCCGGAAGAAGTACAAGGAAAAATCATTCGTTTTGGGGCTACGGTTGCCGTTGTTGATATTGATACGGACGCAGAAAATACGTACCAAATTGTTGGTGACTATGAAGCAGACATCAAAGAAAACCGTATTTCCGTATCCTCTCCTTTAGCCAAAGCCCTCATCGGCAAAGAAGTTGGAGATGAAGCTGTTTACGTTGCCCCCGGTGGCAAAAAAACTTTTGAGATTTTAGAAGTTTCGTATATCTAAAAATCAAATAATAAAACCTTATATTCCAAGCCGAAGCATTTTTTGTTTCGGCTTTTTTTGTAAGGAGTAAAAAAATGAAAAAGGACCCGACCGCTTGCCGCTACGACTACGCCAACAAATGCGATTGTGCTGAAGATGATAGATGCGGTTGCACCTATCCCAACAACATGCTGCATGATTTCAGCGAAGAATGTACCACATCACAAAACGATTTTCTTCCACCACAACCGGCAACTCTGGGCAATCCTGCACCGGATTTTACCACACCTGCGCTTTTGAGCGACGGCACATTGATACAACACTTCAATTTTTACAAATATACGGCAGATTACAACACCGTTCTTTTTTTCTATCCGGAAGATTTTATGTTCACCTGCCCGTCAGAACTCCTCTTGCTCAACAAAGAACTCAACGCGTTTAATCAACGGCAAACCAAAATTCTCGCCCTCTCCACGGATTCCGTTTATTCACATATTGCTTGGAAGCAACTTCCTCCGGAGCGGGACGGCATTGCCGACATCAGCTTTCCTCTACTGGCAGATTTAGATAAACACATCTGCCGTACCTATCAGGTTCTCAACCGCAAAGAAACCGCTCTTCGTGCCACTTTCATTATGGATAAGCACCATATTATCCGCCACATTTCTTTAAATGATCACAAAATCTGGCGCTATCCGGAAGAATATCTCCGCATCATCGATATCCTCAATCAAAAGCAAACCGACATCACCACTTGTCCCAAAGGTTGGAAACAGAATTTTCCGTTTGAACGTCCGGAGC
>CAYPIZ010000052.1:3649-7529 GCA_964410935.1 uncultured Acetobacter sp.
AATAAAATTAAGAGCGAACTTCAAAAATTTCAAAATCAGTCTTGAGCTGTGCCAACAAATCGGCATTGCTTACCAAAGCAGCACACTGCCCGTCCGTGGTCTGCGTATCGGTTGGAATCCGCCGATATTTCTGCAGATAATATTCCTTAACACCAAGCTCTTTAAGCGTTTTGGCAATAGTATAAAGATCTTCCACCGTCAAAAAGCGCGGATCACACGTCGTCCGACACTCAAAATGTTTTCCGCTTTTGCACAAAGCCTGCAAGCTTTCTTTTACTTTCTCCACATCTCCAAAACCACCGGTAATTTCGCGATACCGTGCCGCTTCTAACGGGGCTTTCACATCAAACCCCACCCAATCCACTAAAGGCAACACTTCATTAAATCGCTCCGGTAAATACCCCCCCGTATGCAATCCGATTTTATAGTCCAATGCCTTAACCTGCAAAATAGCCTCTTTCAGACCGGTCTGTACCAGCGGCTCCCCACCGGAAAACACCACCGCTTCCAGCACACCTTTCCGTTGTTCCAAGAATGCCGTAAATTTTTGCCAACTGATATTTGTTTCCGCCTGAATATCCTGCAAATGTGCATTATGACAAAACGGACAGCGCCAGCAACACCCTTGCATAAACACCACCGCTGCCATCACATTAGGAAAATCGACGATACTGAACCGCTCAATACCGCCGATTTTGATAGGACTTAAAATCTGCCCGTCCATGTGCTACCGCTCAACAGACTATTCTGCTGCCAAAGATAATGTTTCTTCAGTTTTGCAAACACATTCACGAGCTTCACACCCCATAACTGCCTTTTCTTCACAGAAGCACAATCTGGAATTGAATTCACCTTTTTTACCAACATTGAATTCCGTTGTCGGGCGAATATAGCCCATAACGCGGGTATAAACTTCACAACGTTGTCTTTCACTATCGTCCAATTTAACGTCTTCAATATTAATGATATTACTCATAATTTCTCCCTTTCACTAAATAAACATTATACACTATTTTTGCCTAAATTGCAAGCTTTTTCAACTTTTCTGCCTTCTTTTCCTGATCGCAAATCGGACAGAATTCATGTTCGCCGGCGATATATCCGTGCTTCGGGCAAACGGAAAATGTCGGGGTGATCGTGATATACGGCAAGCGGTAGTTCGCCAACACCTTCTTAACGAAATCACGACAAACTTTTGCAGATGAAATGCGCTGATTCATAAAGAGGTGCAGCACGGTTCCACCTGTATACTTGGATTGCAGTTTAGCCTGCAGATCCAAAGCCTCAAACGGATCATCGGTATAGCCCACCGGTAATTGAGAAGAGTTCGTATAGAACGGAGCATCAGGAGTTCCGGCCTGAATAATTCCCATATACCGTTTTTTATCTTCTCTGGCAAAGCGGGTTGTTGCCCCTTCTGCCGGAGTTGCTTCCAGGTTATACATATGCCCTGTTTCTTCTTGGAACTTCACCAACTTTGCCCGAACAAAGTCTAAGAACTTCTCTGCAAATGCCTGTCCCCAAGCATCGGCAATATTATGTTCATCATTGGTAAAGTTTCTGATCATTTCGTTCATACCGTTCACCCCGATTGTAGAGAAGTGATTTCTCAAAGTCCCTAAATATCTCTTGGTGAATGGGAATAAGCCGTTATCGATCAAGCGTTGAATAACTTTTCTCTTAATTTCCAGCGAAGTACGGGAAATATTCATCAATTCATCAACTCTGGCAAATAAGCCGGCTTCATCATTTTTATAAACATAACCCAAACGAGCGCAGTTAATGGTAACCACACCAACGGACCCTGTCTGCTCGGCAGAACCGAACAAACCGTTACCACGCGCCAACAACTCTCTCAAATCCAATTGCAGACGGCAACACATAGAGCGGATCTGCCCCGGCTTCAAAGAAGAGTTCAAAAAGTTCTGGAAATAAGGCAACCCGTATTTTGCCGTCATTTCAAACAAGAGTTCGGTGTTCTCGTCTTCCCAAGGGAAATCCCATGTCATATTGTATGTCGGGATCGGGAAAGTGAACGGACGTCCTTTAACATCGCCCCCCATCATAACATTGATGTAAGCTTTGTTAATCATTGCCATTTCAACGCCTAAATCACCGTATGTGAAATCTTGTTCAACACCGCCGATAATCGGGTGTTCTGCGCGCAAATCTTCCGGACAAACCCAGTCAAACGTAAAGTTGGTAAACGGAGTCTGAGAGCCCCAACGGGAAGGAACATTTAAGTTATAAATTAATTCCTGCATACTCTGTTCAACCTGTTGATATGTCAGGTTATCTTTTCTGATATAAGGTGCCAAATATGTATCAACGGAAGAAAATGCCTGAGCACCGGCCCATTCGTTTTGCAACGTTCCCATAAAGTTAACCATCTGCCCGACTGCGGAAGAAAGATGTTTCGGCGCCCCTGCTTCAACTTTTCCGGCAACACCGTTAAAACCTTCTCTCAACAGGCTCTTCAAAGACCAACCGGCGCAATAAGCTGCCAACATACTCAAATCGTGAATATGAATATCACCGTTTCTGTGAGCTTCCCCAACTTCTGCCGGATAAACATGGCTCAACCAATAATTCGCCGTTACCTTACCGGAAACATTTAAGATCAAACCACCGTTAGAATATCCTTGGTTAGCATTTTCTTTAATACGCCAATCCAGATTTTCCAGATATTCGTTAATGGAACTTTCAACATCAATAACGGTCTTGCCGTCACCACGCATACGATTTCTCTTATCGCGGTATAAAATATAAGCCTTAGCTGTCTTGAAATAGTTCTCGGAGATCAAAATCTGCTCAACCACATCTTGGATATCTTCAACCGAAGGAAGAGATTCGTCAAATTTATGTGATAAAACTTTCATTACCTGAGCCGTCAGGATCCATGCTTCTTCACTATCAAACTCCCCTGTGGTCTCACCTGCTTTAGAAACTGCAGCATAAATTTTTTCACCGTCAAAATCAGCCAGAGTTCCGTCTCTTTTGGTAATGCTTTTAAAAGGCATTTTATATTTTTTTGCTGTCGGCATATGCAACTCGTTATTAGCCATTTTTTACTGATCCCTTTCCTGTCTTTTTTTAGTATTTCCGTTTTTCTATTCTGAGAGGCAAAATACTATATATTGTGTTAAGTTTTGGTAAACGACCACAAGATATAGTAGAAAATATTTTTTCAGCCTCTTTAATCAAAACTGTTTTTATCATAAAAAAAACTCCTCTTTTCGCAACCATTTTTCTTGAAGTTTTTTTAAATTTTCTTCTATCGATTTAATATTAAAACATTTTTTTTATTTAAATGCGTAAATAACCCCCTCCCAAAAAATTTTAAATCTGTTATACACAATTTTTAAATCAAAAGGGTTAACAAAAGCACTTTATCGGGAACTACTTTGAAATAGCTATAAATTCTCTGGATTTTCCTTTCGGGGAGCACCACATGGTCTCAAATTCATCAGCAATTACCAAACGCACGGCATCGTAATACGGATCATAAATCAATATTTGATGTTCTTCAGGATTCTTTTTATCGCGCACGGCATAGTATCCCAACACCACCACCCAGTGATCCCCGTTAATTATGGTTTCCGCCATAATAAAATAGTTTTCGTTTAACAGCTTACACAGCAGTTCGAGGTTCAATTCTTCCTGTGGAAAATCGGCATACGTTTTAATTTTCAGGTATTGAGGAAACATCTGTTTTTCTATAATTTCCTCAACAAAATGGCCTCCTGTGGCTAAGTGATACTTTTTAATAAAAGCATTTTCCGAAGGGACTTTCTCCCCCACGCCGGAAAGGAGTGTCCGCACACAAGCCACCGAGCATGTCCAATCCCGTTCTTGCCGAAACAAAGAGGAAGGCACCCTT
>CAYPIZ010000053.1:0-7501 GCA_964410935.1 uncultured Acetobacter sp.
TTTTTTTGAATGAAGCAAAAAAAGTTCTTGACCTTTTATAAATTGTGGCATATCTAATCCCCATACTGATGGAAACGTGGCAGAGCTGGTTTAATGCACCTGACTTGAAATCAGACGAGGGCGCGAGTCCTCCCGGGGTTCGAATCCCTGCGTTTCCGCCATTTGAAGAATAAGTCCTTTAACGAGGGCTTATTTTTTTTTATTTGCAAAAAAATGAGTATAACACTCTTGTTAGCTCTTGCATTTGTAAAATATTTACTTATGCTACATACGTTAAAAAGATAAATATTTAAGGTGTGTTATGGAAAAAATAGAAGATACAAAACACGAGGAATCTCTTGGTGAAACTATCAAAACGGTGATCTATGCCATTGTGATTGCCGGGCTAATTCGTACATTTTGGTTTGAACCGTTTAAGATTCCTTCCGGCTCAATGTATCCAACCTTGGAAGTGGGGGATTTCCTTTTTGTTTCCAAATATACATACGGCTATTCAAAACACTCCTTTCCGTTCAGTTTTCCCAAGTTTGAGGGGCGCGTTTGGCAAAGTTTACCACAAAGAGGTGATGTCGTTGTGTTTAAATATCCTGCTGATAACAGTACGGATTACATCAAGCGGATTATAGGGCTCCCCGGTGATACCGTACAGATGAAAGACGGTCGCCTTTATATTAACGGTAATTTGGTGGAGCGTCAAAAACTCGGTCGTTATATTATCCGTGAATATACACCGTTGCCGCAAATCCTCAAGGAGTATGAAGAAACTCTTCCTGAAGGGCGGAAACATCGTATTTTGGAATATAGTGATGACAAGGCGGTTGTTGATAATACACCGGAATTTCATGTCCCTGCCAATCATTATTTTATGATGGGGGATAACCGGGATAATTCTAACGATTCCCGTAAAGACGTAGGGATGGTGCCGTTTGATAATATAGAGGGTAGGGCGCGTTTCTTATTCTATTCTCATGATGATACAATTCGTTGGTATAATCCGATAAGTTGGTTCACGTCTATCCGTTGGAAGCGCCTGTTTAATGTGATTAGATAAATTGAAAAAGGGAGGTTGTTCGCCTCCCTTAGTTTTTACTTTTTCAAAGCGTTGATTAAAGCTTGTGGCGTGATAATGACGCCGACACCTTTTTTCAACGTTCCGGTTTCAAGAGCTAATTTCCAGAATTCGGCAGGTGTCAAACTCGGTTTAACGCTCTTGGCCAACAGATATATGCCGCATTCAAACAGGTTCTTGCCCATTTCAAAGCCCGATGTGAAAATATAAGCGTCTAAACGATATTGATAAGCAACGGTTCTACCACCTGAAGGAAAACACAATGTATCTTTGTCGTTGGATTTTGCATCAGCCTTGTTCCACAAAACGTAATCCTCAACAAGATCTACGTCTTTCCCGAAAGGACAATAAACATTAGCATCCTGCCAATTTTCATGACATCCGGGGAAGGATAATTTTCCGAAATTAACCCAAATGCCCAGGCTCTCTGCCCGTGCAATGGCTTTTTGCATTTCCTCAATATCCGTATCACCTTCATTTTGAGTAGCCGTAATGCATATAACATCAAAGCCGTTTTTTCCGCTTTTGACCAGGTTTTCGTGCTTGTCGCATGCCATATTCAAAGCTTGTGCATACCATTTTAATGTTCCCGGTTCTTTAGGAGTTTGGTAGTAATAACACTTAGCTTGCGGTGCAATGCCACAGTTCTTCCCCACCAACATTGATACATATTCCCCGGCATGAGGAATAGGCTTTTGAATTTGTTCTCCGGATACAATGTGATCAGCCAAAGAGTCCATGTATTCCAAATGGTAGCGCAACAAATCAGATGATATGACGGCAACATTTCGCCCTTTACCGGTCACGCCTTGTTTATGGAGTGCACGAATACCCATTCCCGGGTTTTTCCTTTCTTCTAAAAATGTTTTCGGATTAAAATCTTTCGGCATTTTTTCAGGATCTTCAGGCCATTGTGTCAACTCATTGTATCTGAAACGTAAGACATCACAGTTTGATAAATCAAAACCGGAAATATCTGTCGTATTGACGTCCAACCACCCAAAATTTTCTGTATTTGACAAACAACGGGTAACGTAATCACCGGGTTTGTTTATGGTTACAGAATATCTTTCAGGGGTCGGATATCGCCGCTGTGCCCCACCTTCAGTAGGATACCAAATTTGCATAGGATTGGTCATTTGCTTACTTTGATGTTCAATCAAAGCAGCTACCAAATTCCAACGCTCTGTATGGATCAATTCATCCCAGTTTTTAAAACCGTATTCACGGGCAACAACGTGTTGAGCGTTCATCAGCGTAAACTCTTCACGCCCGCTAAAATACTTGTGCGCTTTCTCAAGAGAGGGATTGTCTTTGTTTTTGATTTTAGTTAAAAGAGATTTTGCTTCCGCACGGAAGACATCAATATAATCTTGCATTTTAAAATTCCTTTCCAAACAACATGCCTTTATTGCCTGTCCGATTAGCAGTAGCACGTCATTCAAAAGAAATCAGTATAAAATAAATTCCGGCAATGAAACCTTTGGCGGACATACCGAGCGCTTGCCCCACTCTTGAAAAGAAAGGTAGCATAAAAAATATTTTTGTCAAGTTTAAAATCAAAAAAACTTCTTGACAATACGAAAAAAACGGTCTAAACACATCTCAACTTGAACAAAAGTGAGGTTCTCACGGCTGTTCATACTGTCCAAGACCGCAGGTGGTCAAAAGCAGCATTTTAACGGCTCTTTTATCTTAATTTCCTGCGCAGACGGAGTAAACGAGATTTTATTTATCAATTTTTTCTCCCCTTCGGACAGGTTTGGCGCCGCTTTGAAAGTTTTTCTTTCAGGGCGGATAAATACGGTTTTACGCATATGCGCAAAACTAAACAATGTATTCTTGGAGACAAGTAGTGAATCGTGAAGAAAAAGCTGAGTTGCTCAGCGAGATGAATGGTTTGGTTTCCGGCTCTGAAGCTGTGGTTATTTCTCATTACAGAGGGTTAACCGTTGCAGAAATTTCCGAGCTCAGAAACAAAGCTCGTGAACTCGGTGCAGAACTCAGAGTTACAAAAAACCGCATTACTCGTCTTGCTCTTAAAGGCACAAACTTTGAGTCTTTGGATGAGCTCTTCAAAGGGCCAACCATTATGGCTTATTCCGCAGATCCGATTTCCGCATGCAAATTGTGTGTAGAATTCGCTAAGGTAAATGAAAAGTTTGTTGTTGTCGGTGGTGGTTTAGCCTCTTCCGGCAAGCTTACAATGGCAGAAATTGAAAGATTGGCAACTATTCCGTCTATGGACGAACTCCGTGCCAAAATTATCGGTCTTCTGCAGGCTCCTGGTGCAGCTTTGGCAAGAGTTACCAAAGCTTACAGCGAGAAAGAAGCTGCCTAAAGCAAGAAACGCGTGTCCTGAACGGCTTTTTAAGGCTGATTTGTTCTTAAATATCCCTCAGGCGGTAAACAATTAAAATTGAAAAGTTGAATTTTTTATTGGAGAAAAAAAATGGCCGATTTAGCCAAGTTAGTTGAAGAATTATCAGCATTGACCGTTATGGAAGCTGCTGATTTGTCTAAAATGTTAGAAGAAAAATGGGGCGTATCTGCAGCTGCTGCTGTTGCTGCTCCTGCTGCCGGTGGCGCTGCTGCTGCCGCAGAAGAAAAGACAGAATTTGATGTTGTATTAGCTGAAGCTGGTGCAAACAAGATCAATGTTATTAAAGAAGTTCGTGCAATCACCGGATTAGGCTTGAAAGAAGCTAAAGATTTGGTTGATGGTGCTCCGAAGACTGTTAAAGAAAACGCTCCGAAGGCTGAAGCTGAAGAAATCAAAGCTAAGTTGGAAGCTGCTGGTGCTAAAGTTGAACTCAAGTAATTTTGAGCTTCTTTATAATACTTCAAAAAAGGTCATCCTCTGGGGTGGCCTTTTTCTTTTTCGCTTAAAAAAAGAAGTAGGAAAAGCCGTATAAAGTGCTTGAAAATTTCAGATAAAAGGGGCACATTAAGGAAAATTAAGGATATTTGTTGAAAGGATAAAGAAATGCCTAAAATAGCTGTTGCCGGTGTAAAAGGGAATATCGGACGGGAATTTTTAAATTTGCTGAGTGAAAATGACATCCCTTCGGATAATGTTTTTGCTTTGGAAGTCCGCTCTCCTTTGGGAACACTTGTTTCTTACGGTGAAGATGATGAGCTGGACGTTTATACCTTGGAAGAATTTGATTTCAAAAAAGTAGACGTTGCCGTTTTCGCAACCACCAAAGAGCAGGGGAGTCGCTATATCAAAAAGGCTGTTTCTGCCGGTACCAAAGTGATTGATTTAAGCGGGGCAACTTTCAGTGATAGTGATGTACCGCTGATTATTCCTGAAATTAACGGAGATTTATTAAAAAGTAGCGTTAAAGTGGCTGCCGTTGCTTCTCCGTTGGTGTATCAGACCTTGTTACCGCTTGCCGCTACAATCAAAGAAAATTCGCTAAAGCGTGTTGTGCTCAACGCTTATGTCAGCACTTCTTATTACGGGCACGAAGCGATGGAAGAACTGTTCTCTCAGTCACGCAAAATCTTTTCTAATGAAACACTGGCCGATGATGAACAAATTTTCAAAAAACAAATTGCTTTCAACGTATTACCGCAGGTTGGTGAATTTATAGGTGAAGAAACAACATTGGAATGGCAAACCAATGCAGAGATGAAAAAGCTCTTGCAGTCAGATGTCAAAGTTCATGCCAATGCAGCTTTTGTGCCAACGTTTATCGGCGATGGTGTTTTCGTTAATGCGGAGTTCAACAATGATGTGGATGCTGATGAAGTCCGCAAGCAGATGCAGTCTGTTAAAGGTGTGGTTGTTTTTGATAAAACGGTTGACGGTGGCTATGTCAGTGTGGATGATGTTCAAGGGGAAGACAGCATTTATGTTTCCCGTGTACGTCAGGACGTTTCCGTTGAAAACGGTATCAGTTTTTGGAGTGTTGCCGATAATCTGCGTGCATCCGGTGCAAAATTGGCACTTTCCGTTTTGAATCTGATGATGCGTAATTAAGATTTTTCTTGAAATGAGGACGATGAGATGACCGGATTTTTTAGAATTTTATTAAGTTTGATTGTGGCTGCTTTTTTAAGTTGCGGTCAGGGTGTCGCCGAGGAAGAAACTAAGACGGCAGACCATCCGGAACAAATAGCTGCAGAAGAATTAAGCTATAAGGAAATGACCGAGTGGTTAACTAATTTGGAAAATCAGTTGCGCTCCGGTGATATGAGTCGTCAAAGCATGGAAGAAGCCTTAACGCAGCTCAGCGAAAAGGAAATGAAGCTGGAAAGAGCTGTTACAGCTATGGAAGATCGTTCAAAGTATGCTCAAAATGCCTTGGACGCTTTCGGAGAGGTAAGTGAGAATACCGAGGCTGAAGATCCGGCAATTTCTCAAAAGCGGGAAAAATATACTCAGGAATTAGCTCTTTACAAAAATAAAATTTTGGAAGCCAACCTCTTGAAAAACGATATTGATCGCTTAACAGGGGAGGTGACAAATGCCCGCAGCCGTATGTTAATCGGGAATTTGGTTGCAGAAAAGAACGTACTGCTTGCTCCGAAAGTTTTCTTCCAAGCCATAAGTGACGCTGCCGTATTCTTCTGGAAAATAGCCATTTCTCCGGTCAACTGGTATCAGGAATTGAGTGAGAAAGCACGGGCAGAATTATATCATAGTGGCTGGTATGTTTTGCTGATTATCGGTTTAGCATTAAGCTTTGGCCTGTATTTGAGGAGCTATATTATCCGCAAATGGGGATATCTCCGCCATAGTGAAGAACAACCGCGATATGGGCAAAAAATTGTGGTGGCAATCATTACGGCAATAGCCTATGGGGTGATTCCGTCAATGCTCATCGGCGGGTGCTTGCTGTGGCAAATTACCAATGAAGATTTAATTCACAGTCAGTTTGGTGCGGTTGTGGCAAGTATCTTGTTTTATTCTTTGGTGATGATTTTGACGCGGGCGCTGGCTCGTGTAGTTCTCGCCCCGTGGAACGGTAAATGGCGTTTATTCAACATCTCGGATGAGCGTGCAGAACGCGTTTTTTCGGCTATGACTTTATCCATTGTCTTGTTGGGGACGCTGGCTTGTATTAAAAACATTATGAATTACTATGAAGTCAGTAGTGCGCTGGCTTTGTTGCAGGAAGTGACTGCAGATGCCTTAAAGGCCTTTGTGATTATCTTGCTTACCATTCGTGTGTTAGGGGATGTTTCCGATAAAGAAACTCTCACCGATCTTAAAGAAAGTAATACGGAAGAAGACGCTGATGAGAGTATGAACGGCGGCTTACGGACGATTATCGGTGTTTCTCTCTTTGCAATCATTACCTTCGGTATTTCGCTTTTCGGTTATCCGGAATTAGCAACCTTCATCTTCAACCGCTTCTTCATTTCCATTCTGATGATAGGGGCCTTTGTAATTATCAGAAAGTTTATTTCGGATCTTCTGCGGCGGAGTATTGTTTTCTGGATTGCCACCTTCAAGATGCGTAAGAAACTGCTCTCTAAGGCTGATTTTTGCATGTCGTTATTGGTAACCCCGCTGTTAATTCTGTTTTTGATTTATTCTTTGTTGCGCCTGTGGGGTATGCCGGGGAATTTTATGCTCAGCGGTATCAAAAAACTGGTGTTTGGCTTTAAGGTAGGGGGAATACAAATTTCTCTGATAGCCATAGCCACCGGTGTTTTGACGTTCTTCCTTTCCCTCACGGTTGTCCGTATCTTAAAAGGGCGTCTGAGTGATAATTTACTCAAACGGATTAACATGGACGAGGGGATAAAACACTCGTTGATTTCCGGCTTTGGCTTCACGGGGATAATTATTTCGGTCATTCTGGCCGTCGTGGCGATGGGTGTAGATCTTTCAAACCTTGCAGTGATTGCCGGTGCTCTTTCCGTTGGTATCGGTTTCGGATTACAGGACGTAATTAAAAACCTGGTATCCGGTATCATTATCTTGTTTGAACGTCCGTTTAAAGTGGGTGATTGGGTTATCCTGAGCGGTGAAGAGGGAAAGATTAAGCAAATCAACATTCGTTCAACCGAGCTGGAAACATGGGATAGAAGAAGTGTTATTATCCCGAATGCAACATTGATTTCCTCATCGTTGGTGAACTTAACACACGGTAATAATTGGCAACGCCAAACCGTAGCTGTCGGAGTGTCGTATGACTCTGATGCAGAAAGAGTAACTCAACTCCTGTTGGAATGTGCTAAAAGTTGTAAAAAAGTAGCTAAAGTTCCGGCGCCGTATGTTATTTTCAAAAACTTCGGTGATTCCTCATTGGATTTTGAGTTACGGTTTTATGTTTCCGATATCTGGAACAGTTGGACAGCCGGTAGTGACATTCGCTATGAAGTCTTAAAAAGGTTTAGAGAAGAAAACATCAACATTGCCTTCCCGCAGATTGTTCTGCATAAGGGGTCTGATGATGCTTCCGTTGATGTCTC
>CAYPIZ010000054.1:0-7481 GCA_964410935.1 uncultured Acetobacter sp.
TTTCTCTGCTTCACGGACAAAAAAAGAGGCTTGAATTTGCATCAAGCCCCTTTTTGAATTGGATATGATAAATAAATTAATTAATCTTTCAATTCCGACGTGCAATGCGGACAACGGCACGCTTTTACCGGAATCTCAGAACAGCAATATGGACAAGTCTTTGTGGTCGGCTCTGCCTTAGCTTCAGCAATAGCCTCGTCTTTGCTCATCTTTTCCTGTAATTTATTAATTGCTTTAATCAAAATAAATACGGCAAAGGCAACAATAAGAAAACTGATCAACGCATTGATGAATAAACCGTAATTAATTGATACAGGGTTTTCACCGGCGGTTAACACCAACTTCAAATCAGAAAAATCTACTTTACCTAACAACAGCCCAATCGGTGGCATCAAAACATCTTTTACAAGAGAATCTACAATTTTTCCAAAAGCAGCACCAATGATGATACCTACTGCCATGTCAATGACATTGCCACGCATAGCAAACTTTTTAAATTCAGATATAAAGTTTTTAAACATTTCTTACTCCTTTACGAAAAGAGGGTTAGTCCTCGTCTTTGTTTTGCAAATCTTTTGCGACTTTGGGATCTCGCAAAAGCTTTTCTATCCGGTCCACCTCCGCAAAGGATGTATCCATACGAAAGTTCAAGTCCGGAGTGTATCTAAGCTTCAACTTGGAGGCAATAAGTTTCTTTAATCCCCAAGTTTCAGCATTAAGATCATCCTCTATTTGACCCAAGTTTTGCCCATTTAAGGTCATAAAATAAACCGTGCAATATTTCAAATCAGGCGAAACATCCACCCCTGTAATGGTTATCAAATTATCCAGCAACAAGGGATTTCTTACCTCACCACGTTCCAACGCACCGGCAATGATCTTATTAATTTCTCTCGCCACGCGTAGCTGACGCTGAGATGCTTCTTTATTTTCAGGATTTATCATACGGTTTCTCCTTACAATTTCGCAGCAATTGTTTCAATCTCATAACATTCAATGTAGTCCCCTACTTGAATATCATTGTAGTTCTCAAAACTCATACCGCATTCATACCCTTCTTTGACTTCTTTCACATCTTCTTTGAAGCGCTTCAGTTGTGCCAAGTTCCCGTCGTGTATAACAACATTATCCCTCAACAAACGAACTTTTGCCCCCCGTTTAACCAGGCCTTCCGTTACCATACAGCCACCAACTTTACCAACGCCTGTGATGTTGAATACGTTACGAATTTCTGCATAACCGAGGAATTTCTCACGTAATTCAGGAGAGAGCAAGCCCTCTAAGCCCTTCTTTACATCATCTGCAACGTCATAGATGATAGAATAATAACGAATATCAATACCGTCACGACGTGCCATATCCCGAGCTTGCGGAATCGCACGAACGTTAAACCCGATAATAAAGGCATCTGATGCTTTGGCCAAGGTCACATCGGATTCCGAAATAGGCCCTACGGCAGAGTGCAAGACATGAACAGAAACTTCATCTGTTGAAAGCTTGTTAATCGTTCCCTCAATGGCTTCAATGGATCCTTGTACATCGGCTTTAATAATAACAGCCAATTGCTTGGATTCTCCGGATTTAATTTTATCTAACATTTGCTCCATTGCGGACTTAGCACTTTTAACTAATTTAGCCTCACGCTCTTTGCGAATACGATAATTTGTTACTTCGCGAGCTTGGTTTTCATCTTTGACAATAACAAAATTATCACCGGCAGATGGCGTACCTTGCAAGCCAAGAACCTCAACAGGGGTCGCCGGAGCAGCTTCAAACACTTTCTTACCGTGTTCGTTAAACATTGCTCTTACATGTCCCCATTCTTTACCGGCAATGCAAACTTCACCAACTCTTAAAGTCCCCTTTTGGACTAAGACAGTTGCTACATTACCGCGTCCTTTTTCCATTTTTGCCTCAATAACAACACCTTCGGCAACACGATTCGGATTAGCCCTTAAATCAAGAATTTCTGCTTGCAATAAGATGGCTTCTACTAATTTATCAATATTAATACGCTTTTTAGCCGATACTTCCGCACACAGACTTTCACCACCCATTTCTTCAACAGCAATACCATGTTGCAAGAGCTCCGTTTTAACCTTCATCGGGTCTGCCCCCGGGAGATCAATTTTGTTAATAGCCACAACTATCGGAACGTTGGCAGCCTGAGCGTGGCGAATAGCCTCCACTGTCTGTGGTTTGATACCGTCATTAGCGGCAACAACCAGAACCACAATATCCGTTACTTTTGCACCACGAGCACGCATTTCAGAAAAAGCCTCGTGACCAGGTGTATCAATAAAGGTAATCTTTTGTCCGCTGTCCAATGTGATTTGATATGCACCTATGTGCTGGGTAATACCACCAGCTTCTTTTGCTGCGACATTAGTTTCACGCAAAGCATCCAACAAAGATGTTTTACCATGATCAACGTGGCCCATAACGGTTACAACAGGAGCTCTTGGCAATAAATCTTCTGCGGTATCTTCTACTCCGGATAACCCTTCTTCAACATCACTTTCAGCCACTCTTTTGAATTTATGCCCCATTTCCTCAACGACAATTTGCGCCGTATCAGCATCTATTGCCTGATTGATCGTGGCCATAACACCAAGAGACATCAATTTTTTAATAACATCAGCACTCTTCTCCGCCATACGATTGGCTAAATCTTGAACAGTTATAATCTCCGGAATAATCACTTCTTTAACGATTTTTTCTTGTGGAGCCTGATTTACTTGAGGCTTAGGAGCTTTCTTTTTAAAATGCCTACGTGGAGCACCATACCCATAGTCATCATCGTCATCATCCCCACCGAACATATAGGAATTGACATTAATCTTAGAATTCCGCTTCTGGAGTTCAAAACTACGTTTTTGAATTTTTTTACGTTCTTGCTCAAACGTTTCCGCCTTAGATAAGGGTTTATTACTGTCAAAAGAAGCTGTTTTTTTACCTTTTTTATCGTAATCATCTTCATCTTCTTCGTAATCTTTCCTGTCTTTATGTTTTTGGGCATGAAACTTATTATCGGCTTCTGGGAAAACAGGAGCTTGGTTCATACTTTTATTTTCAACAGATTTAACCGCTTTCTTTTCGTTTTCTTTAGCTTTCTTTTCTTCTTCCTGTTTTTTCTTTAATGCTTCAGTTTCAGCTTCTTCCCTCTGTTTTTGGCGAAGTGCTTCCTTTTCATCTTCTTCTTGCTTTCTTTTAGCATCATACTCTTTAGCTTTGGCTATCAATTCCAACTTTTGTGCTAAATTTTGGTCAATTTCAACATTGTTTTTTTGTTCAACCGGTTGCTGAACAAAACGCTTTTTACGCACTTCCACCTGTACAACTTTATGCCCGTCATTTTTAGGACCTATTCCAGTCTTCCTTAATGTAAGGGTTGATTTTCCTGATAATGTTAATTTTTTGCCATTATCTTCTGTCATTAGTTATTTTCTCCGTTTACAATAAAGTTTTGATATTTTTTTAAATCCTGATAGAGCGTGTCTGACATACTATTTTTCAATACACCAACATGCACCGTATTCTCTTTATTTAAAGCTACATCTAATTCATCTATACTAAATAAATTAAATATTTCAATACTTTTAGCAAAAAATGCCACTTTTTCTTTTCCGTCTCTTCCGGCATCCGTTGCTTCTATAATAAATTTTACATTATTTTTTTTGACAGCCTCTTTTACTTTTTCAAATCCGCAAATTACACCACCTGACTTGCGAGCTAAATTAATACTATTGAGAGCTTTCTGTTTAATCAATGTTTCTACATTATCCACAAAATCTTCAGAAATCCGCAAATTATGACGACTAACCTTATGAAAGAGCTTTTTTTCTATCGCTTTTTCTAGCATGAAACGGTTGCACGTAATGTACATTCCCTTTGCCGGAAGTTTTTTGTTAAAATCCGGTAGCAAGGCATTATTCAATTCCACAAAGCGTAGCATCTCGCTTATCGGCTTAACAACACCTTCATAAATACATTTACGTTCAACCGTTTCTCTTGACATTCAGTGCCTCTTATTTTTCTTCATCTGCGAACCAGTGTTCACGGGCAGCCATGATGATACGATTTGCCTCTACTTCAGTGATAACACCTTCACCTAAAATTTCCAACAGCTCATCTGCTGCTAAATCGGCCAAGTCATCCAAAGTCTTTACACCGTGTTCTGCCAGGCATAAAATCATCTCTTTATCCAGTCCGGAGATTGTTTTTAAGCTATCATCAACACCGAGGCTTTTACTCTTCAATGCAAATTCTTCATTGCGTTTTTCAACAAAAGCTTTGGCACGATTTTGCAATTCTGTCGCTAAATCTTCGTCAAATCCTTCAATAGATGATAATTCGTTCAAGTCAACCATTGCAATTTCATCAACGGTAGAAAATCCTTCTGAAATCAAGACGTGTGCAATCATTTCATCCACATCCAAAGCAGAAATAAACCGCTCAGAGCGAATTTTATTCTCAGTTGCACGACGTTCACGCTCTTGCTCTTCCGTCAGAATATCAATATCGGCATTTACCAGTTGCGAAGCCAATTTTACATTTTGTCCACGACGCCCAATTGCAAGTGAGTACTGTTCTTCCGTTACAACAACCTCTATACGGTTATTTTCTTCATCAAGAACAACCTTGCTAACATCAGCAGGAGCCAAAGCACTAACAATATATTGAGCACGATCTGAAGAATACGGAACAATATCAATTTTTTCGCCTTGCAATTCTGTTACAACAGCTTGTACACGGATACCTCTAAGACCCACGCAAGCACCAACCGGATCAATTGAAGAATCCTTTGCTCTAACGGCTATTTTAGCTTTTGAACCTGGATCACGGGCAACTCCCATAATTTCAATCAGCCCATCATAAATTTCCGGAACTTCAGAAGTAAATAACTTTGCCATAAATTCAGGGCAAGTTCTGGATAAAAATATTTGTGGACCTTTAGTTTCACGCCGAACATCCAGAACATAAGCACGCACTCTATCACCGCTTTTGAAGTTCTCTCTCGGAATAACTTCATCACGACGCATTACTGCTTCCGTTTTTCCCATATCTACAATGACATTACCAAATTCTACACGCTTAACCGTACCATTAATGATAGTTCCGATCTTTTCTTTATATTCTTCGTATTGTTTATTACGTTCTGCCTCACGAACTTTCTGTGTGATAACTTGTTTAGCTGTTTGAGCAGCAATACGGCCAAAATCAATTGGTGGTAATTGGTCAATAATATATTCGCCAACCTTTATTTCCGGATCAATTCTCTGTGCTTCAGCGAGAGTTAATTCCGTTGTTTCATTTTCTATTGTGTCAACAACCAAACGATACCGAGCCAAGGTAATTGCACCTGTTTTGCGATTAATAGAAACACGGATATCGTGTTCAAAACCATATTTAGAGCGTCCTGCTTTCTGAATAGCCTGCTCCATGGCTTCAAAAACATCTTCACGTTCAATATTTTTTTCTCTGGCAACGGCATCTGCTACCATCAAAATTTCAGGTCTAGGCATATTAACAATACTTTCCATTGTATCCTCTTTTTTATTTTAAGTTAAATTCAGGCTTGTTCTGACTTGTGAGATTTAAGATATTTTTCCCACAATTCATCTGTTAAAACAATTTTGGCTTTGGCTACATTGTCAAAAGATATTTGATAAGTTTCCTCTTCCATTTTTATGGTGAGTTCACCATTATCTGCTGCAGAAACCAGTATTCCTTTAAAACGTTTCCGTTTTTCAACAGGATTAACGGTTTCCAATTTAATCACATAATTTGTATACCGCTTAAAATGTTCCAGTTTAGTAAGCGGTCTGTCTAACCCTGGAGAACTTACTTCCAAAGTATAGCGGTTTTCAATAGGATCTTTCTCATCAAGGATAGCCGAAACTGCACGACTTGCCACCGCACAATCATCAACCGTAACCTCTTTACTGTCATCTTTATGTTCTATCATAATCTGTAGAACAGGATTTGTTTCACCTATTGTCAGAATCCGTACAACATCAAACCCTACAGCTTGAACTGCCGGCTCTATTATGTCTGCTAGATAATGCTTTTGCATTATATTCTCCTTACTTGTAACAAAAAAGCGGGGCTTTTGGCCCCACTTTCAAGATGTATATGAAAGACTATAATTCGCTTATAACATATTTTTTTTAAAAATAAAGTCTTTTTTTTGCATGTGTTAATATTTTTCTCTAAAAATTATATTTTACACCAACGTCCACCTTTAGCGGATATTCTTTTTCAAGATATTGCATCAATTCTCCGTAAAGCGAAAAAGCTTTATAGTCATAGTTTACTTTAGCTGAGATTGCCCCTCTATCCCGCGAAGCAATATTCTCTCTAACCTTATATTTTCCAATAGTATCGCGAACTTGAGCATCAATTCCTCTGTAAGGATCAGCAAATTCATGATAATATCCGACACCTAGGGCTATATTAAGCTTATTATCCGTATCAAATTCTATATCCTTGTCTACATATAATCCCAAAGCACTCTCAAGCGAGAATACATTTGCAGAATCCAATCTTAAGGCAAGATCATCACCATCTTCTTTAACGGAATTCTGATACCATCCGAGAATATTCAATCCAGCAAACGGTGTTATATTGACACCTAATGCGGATGTTCTGTATCTGATTTCATTTTGAAGTCCGTAATTAATATCACTTGTATCTGCTTCATACGTGTGATTATAGCCACGACGTTTATACTCCCCATTAGAATACCCCAACTGAGCCATAGAAACAGCCGTCAATCCGTTTCCAAAATTATAGGTTAATGGCACATAACCTTGGATCATAAAATTCTTACGAGAAGAATCATTGTTATAATCCGTGCTAGAATGCGTTAAACTTAAACCTGCACCCAAGCGGTAATGATTATTGATTTTTTTATCATATAAACTATAAATACTCTGAGAATACAAATCATATCCGCTTAGATTTCCATGATCATCTCTGCCAACATAGAGAGCGTCACCACCAACCATTTTACGAATCTCGCCACCTTCTGTAAATAACTCATCAACCATTTTTTTATCCAGACTACGCATCACTTTTAGGTTTTCTTCTGTCATATTCGGCAGAACAGATGTTCCAAAGGTAGCAGCCTCTGTTTTTGAATATTCTGCAGCCGTTTCTGCTGATTTCAGAGTATTAAATAAAGTGTCATTCTTTTTTGCAGTATAATTATTTTCAAGGTATGCCGCTTTATTTGCATCTGTTACCTCTGAAAATGCTTTTTTAGTCAAGATAACATCATTTGTCTCTTTTCCGCTGGTAAGAGCAGCCACAGTGTAGAGGTATGATTTGGAATTTAAGTTCAAATCATCTATACTTCTCGCTGTTAAAGCGTTCTCTAAAACCACATCTTCATCAAAATTTTGCAGAACAACAGCACTTGAAACACTAAGGTTACCACGGATATCCTCGGCTGCCTCAAATTTACCATTTTTAGAGAG